>JBBTBY010000027.1 GCA_038043445.1 Spirochaetota bacterium | reverse complement strand
TTTTACTGCGGAGCATCTCCTGCTTCAGTATCACATCCTCGCCGGTGATGAGCGGGAGTATGCTCGAGCTTTTCTGTTCAAGACATCCGTAGGGATAATGCACGAGATAGTCGACGCTCCCGGTCAATTCGCTGAACGCCGAAGGCGAGAGCGCAACGGAGAGACGGCTCAATCCCGGGCGTACATTATCGGAAAGCGCTATCGTGTGCTCTGCCTTGTCCCCGGTCTTTTCATAGATGGCCACCGTTTCCGGGATATCCGGCTCGCGGAGCGGTATCTTCTCAAGCAGACCGTCCGTATTGTCGCCTGCCTTGACCTTGATCGTGACCGGCAACTCCTCGCGGCGGCTTTGCGATACCGATGCATCGAACAGCACCTCGGCGGAAGCACCCTGTGCTATTTTCACCGTCTTCGTCTTCGGTCCCGTAATGCCCATTGCTTCGTCCGCTTCGATGACAACGGTCACCGGCGCATCCTTGCCCGTGTAATTATGCACGGTCGCACCGAGGGACATGCGGTCGCCTGCCCGCACGAAACGCGGGAGCGATGAAAGTATCATGAGCGGCTGCCCCACGGTGAACGATGCCTCCCCGTAGCCGAACTCGGAGCGTTTGGTATGCGCCACCGCCATGACGGTGAACGTGGTGAGATTGTCCGGCAGCGTGAACGTTACGCTCCCTTCGCCCTTCTCAAGACGCATCGTGTGCTTATAGAACACGGTCGACTTGAAGTCAGAGCGCGGGGTTATCATGCCGAAGCCCGCGCCGCCGTCACCGCCGATGACCTCGCCTTTTTCCGCGAGATAGCGCTGCCCGAGAATGAGCTTTGCCACTTCACTCGTTGATACCGCGAGCCGCCGCGATGCATAGAAATGTTCGAGCGGATCGGGCATGCGGTAATTGACGAGATTGAGCACGCCTTTATCCACTGCGGCGATGGTTATCTCCGACAGTACGGCCCCCGACCTTGCGCTTACGCGTATCGCAACGCTTACCTCATCGCGCGGGCGGAAATTCTCCCGCGATGGCGTGAGCGTAACGGTGAGCTTCTTCTCGCGCGGCACCACCGGGAGATTGATGTATCCCATGCGATAGCGCGGCTTTTCGGGGTCTACGCCATCCTCCTTGACCATGTTGGTCCCGGTACGTCCGGTGAAGAGCATGGCCGAGACATAGACGTTCGGTATATGCTCAGCGGTGATCGGCACCGTAAGCACGATCATGCTGTCGCGCGATGTGAACTCACGGGCATCGAATATCTTTTCCCGTTCCGTGCTGGTAAGGACAAGCGCCTCTTTGTACGGGTTCTTCACGAGAATGCGCGCCGTATCGCCGACCTGATATTCTTTTTTATCGGATTCGAGATCGATGGAATAGCCGTCCTCGATGCGCCAGCCGTAATCGCCCTTGCCGAGAACATAGAACCATCGCGCGGCGCTGTGTTCATGGCCGCGCACCGAATAGCGCGCACGTACGCGGTAGAAGCCCGGCTCGCGTATGGGAATGGATAGCATTTCATTGCCGACCTTCACATCCTTCTTATATGCGGAGGTGACCACTTCGCGCCATTGCCAGCCGAAGAGGCCGTTCACGCCCGCCTGCTGGAACGATTTCCATTCATGCCGGTCGATGGACAGGTTCACATTCTGCCCCTGCACGATGCGTTCGTCGTCGCCGAGCGCGATAAGGCCTATCTCCGCGTTCTTCCCTGCGTCGATGAAATAGGAAGATGTCTTCAGCCCCACATGCACGGGGTTACGCACAAGTATGCCGCTCTTTGCGCCGTACACCGTGCTCTTGTCCTCGAGCGTCGTCGATGCGCGCAGCGTTATCGATGCATCGCCTTTGAAATCGGACTTCACGATCTCTTTTTTGATACGTATCTTTCCGTCTGCGGGCGGCGTGACCGTTTCGTCAGCGAGCGTGAACGAATAATCGCGCTGTGAGCGGTATCCGCCGTAGTCGTCATCATAGTAGTAGCCCTCGCCGAAGGAATACTCCGGGTACCGTGAACTTTCGTACGGCTCGGACTCGACCTCGATGGAATACTTTATCGGCTTGATGATCGGCGCGCCGAAGAGATACCAGCCGAGCACGTCGGCGCTGAACGTATCCCCCCAGACATAGGAGAATTTCCCGGGGATGATCTTCATCTCCGCGGTAGCGGGTTTGAAATCCTCAACGCGGAATGAGATGCTCGTTATCTTGTAGCCATCCCAGTCATGCCGGGAGAACGTACGGAAGACGGGGTACTGTATCTTGTAGTAACCCGTCGGCGCGTCCGCGGGGATCGGGATCGAGAACGCGAGCGAACCCCAGTCGTCATAGCGGAGGCGGTAATTCGTTATCTCTTCATCGCGGGAATTGAATATCGTGAACCCGACCTCATTCGTCGCTGCACTCGTCTGCCAGGCATCATTGACGCGGTGACGCACGATGCCTTTCACCTCGACCGTATCGCCGGGGCGGTAGAGATAGCGTTCTGTGAAGATGAAAGGGAGTATCTCGGATATTGCGCGGCGGTCGCCGTGATTGACGACGCCGACCTTTGCGCGGCCGTACATATCCTTGCCGTACGAGTACTCGCTGTCGTTATCGTAGTAACCGCCGTAGCTGTCGTCGAACAGCTGACCGAAATTGAGGGCTATATCCTTTTCCGTGGTGACAGAGACCACCGGATCGGCATCGATCGATCCGCGGATGCGGGCGATGCCGTCGGTGCCGGTTCTTCCGCGGTTCACGCCGCCGACAAAGACAGCGGCGCCGGTGATAGGACGATTGTCCTTGAGGCTGCGTGCGAATACGAGGACTTCATCGGTCGAGAATTTCGCCGTAAGCGCTATGTCGGTGACGAACACACGCCCGGTGCTGTATGTCCATGATGAGGTTCCGCGTGCGCGGGCGCGCACCGAGTAGAGGAGGAGTCCCGACGCACCGCCGCTTACGCTCGCGATGTTGAAATTGTATGTGTACGGCTGACCGCGCTTCCACTCGCCGGCGATGGGCTTTGTCTTTTCGTATGCAATATCCTTGTTCGTGAGATTTGCATGGATACCCTCAATGCCCGGAAGAAAGGTGTAGTCTATGGCGAGTTCTTCCATATTACAGACCTTGATCGGCAAGAGCTGCGGGAGCGAGCGCTCCATGATCATGACGCCGCGCGGTGTGGAATGCCAGGGGGCGATGCCGTGTGTCGTAAGCGAGAGCTCATATTTCTCAAGCGTTTGCCCGAATACGTCCTTAAGGCCGCGAAGCGTTACCGTGTAACTCCTGTCACCTTCGAATTCGGCGCGCAGGGAGAGTGCGTGGGGCTCCTGCACAACATCGAGGACCTTCACATTCGGTTCAATGCGTACCGCTGCGCGGAGGTCCTGCGGTGCCAGATCATTATTGAATCTGATGGCGAGTGCGTCATCGGGCGCCATGCTTCTGCGGCCGGCAAAGAATCCGCCGTGATCGTCCGCGACCTTGAGCGGCTGATAGGTAGTGAACTCGTATTTGTAGTCGTTCTTCATCCCGAGATTCCCGTTCACCGGGAGTATGTCCTTCCCCACGGAAAGCGTGTACTTCGTCGCCTTGGAAAGCCCTTTCGGCTGAATGAGATATCCGCTTTCGCTCGTAACGATATTCGTCACTTCTTTCTCGTTCACGATCTCGATATTGGTGACGATGAGCGGCGCGATATCATACTGCACGGTATAAAGCCCGAAGAGCGTTTTAATGGAGAGACGCTCCTTGACCGCTTTCACCGTTACGGGCATAGTGAACTCAACGATGATCGGCGCAGTAAGATGTTCACCGGTAGAACGCACGTTCACTGCGATGCGCGGTGTTTCAAAGAAGAACTCTTTCCCGGGAAGCGCCATCCCGTTCACGGCGGCGGAGATCTTTTCGCCTTTCACCGATCTCATTTCGGCGGCATTCACCGTCACCGTATACGATGTTGAACGCCGCGGCGCTTCCGTGAAGCGGAACGACGCCTGCCGGTTGTCAAGCGCGGTCAATTCACCTGCGAGCGGAGGGGCGAACGATATACGGAGCTTTTTGCGATATGCAGCCGTCATCGCGTCGATGTCGGAGAGCGGTATGACCGCCTTGTCAAAACCGATGGTGATCTCGCCGTAATAGCCCGGGCGCGTCTGCTCGGGGGTATAGGTATACTGAACGGTCGGGCCTTTTGCCCCGAATGTGGGGAAAAAGCCGCCATTGAGCGCCGCCGCGGCCATGGCAATGATGATAATATGCTTCATAGTAAACTCCCTCTGTCTCTTACAGGTATGACTATATACCGCGCGATCGATTATTTCAATGAAACTCTTACCCGGCCGCAACAGCATACCCCCCACATACACCGATGATGTCAGTATATTTGACTTATATTTGTATATATCGAAGTTCTCCTGTACTGTCACCAGAATACAATAGTATATAGCGAACTCAGCATTGTCCTTGTTGGACATATCCTTGGACAAGCTGAACTTAACCTAGTCCTTGCTGGACATATCCTTGGTCAAGTTGAACTTATCCTATGTCCTTGTTGCGCATATCCTCGGACAAGCTGAGCATATCCTGGTCCTTGTTGAGCATATCCTTGGACAAGCTGAACTTAACCTTGTCCTTGTTGAGCATAGCCAAGGACAGGTCTAACTCAGTCCAGTTCTTGCTGGCCGTATCCAAGGACACGCTGAGCATTGCCCTTATCTATCGGTGTTTATCGAGTGAGCGATGCCGCCGACCGTACATAGCGCGGCGATGCGTGCGGTGGAATTCACCACAAAAGGAAGTCGTACACTCCAGCATATATATTTTTGACTTTTCCGTTGATCCGCGTTACTATTCGTTCCATGGATGGCCGGGATGATCATGGATATCGGGATTTCTGCTTATTAATTGTTAGGCATGCAAGGGATATATGAATATAATATTTGATTTGGATGGAACAATATCAGATTCAAGTAGCGGTATAATTAATAGTATAAATTATGCATTAAATAAAATGAAATATAAATGTATTTCATTTAATCAAGGTAGAAGTTATATTGGTCCAAGTCTAAAAGTTATATTCAGTCAAATATTAAATACGAATGATGAATCGTTGATTAATAATGCTATTACATTATATCGTGAAAGATATTTTTCAATTGGATATAAGGAAAATAAACTATATAAAGATGTTGATAAGTTAATAATATATATGCATAAACAAAAGCATCGTTTATATATAGCAACAAATAAGCAAAAAGAAATAGCGGATAAAATATTGATTATGTTTAACATGAAAAAGTATTTTATAAATATATATGGTGCTGATTTGAACAATACAAAGTCCAATATAATAAAGGAATTATTATTCGATTATAAAATAGATAAAAACATTACAATAATGATTGGTGATAGAGAAGAAGATATTATTAGTGCTCATAATAATGAGATAAGAGCAATATTAGTAAAATGGGGTTATGCTACAGAATCAGAAATAATTAATTCAAAATATGATTATATAGTTAATGATCCTGATGGAATATATGAAATCATTAAATAAATTAAAAAGCATGCCTAACAAGCGGGTGGAGCGAATTCGTGAGTACACGAATCGCTCACCCTTCCGTTGGGCCGATATAAAAATGAATAAAATATATCCAATAATAATATTCATTGTATTTTACTCAATTAATACATATCCAAAAGATGAAATATCAAATATATTTTTAATAGAATATAAATCCGAATATAATAATATGCTAGACAATAACATGAAAATATGTAAAATGACATCTGGCAACTATGGGTATGGAGTTGCGATAGGTAACAATATTGTAACGTATAAACATTATAATGATTGGTGGAAAATGCATGAAAATGATAATATCAGTTATTATGGAGGCGTATATTTGCCTTACATGATGACTTGGAGCCCTTTTCGGAATTGTATTTCTATCTACAATGAAGGTAATGCGATTGGAATAGCTGCAACAGCAATATTAAATAATATATATTTAAAGATTGATTTGCCTATAATTTCATCATTTTACTACATATATCAATACTTATTATATTCATTAAATTCCGAAGATACAATAATAAAAAGACTATCATTAAGTATTAGTGATAAACTTAGAAATAATATATTAAGTATTACATATTTTACAGAAGTTAATATTTATTATTTATCCTTTATTAAGAATATATTTTGTGATCTATATTTTGTATGTGATTATACTTATGATTATATATATTTCGGAGTAATAATAAAATCGGCCCAACAAGCGGGTGGAGCGGACAAGTGATCGGCCATTCACCGTTCCCTCGGGGCCGCATGAAAAAACATCCGACGATCGGCTGCTGCGGGATACAGTGCGGTCTCTGCCCCCGATATCACACCAAAGGTCCCTCGCGCTGTCCGGGCTGCTTCGGCAAGAGCTTCCATCTGAAACATCCGTCATGTTCGATCGTAACGTGCTGCGTAAAGAGCAACGGCTATGAGACTTGCGGGGACTGCAGCGACCTCCCCTGTAAGAAGCTCGCGTCCTGGGATACGGCCGACTCATTCGTGACCCATCAGAATACGCTGACGAATTTAAAATCGATCGCAAAGAACGGCGTCAAAAGCCATGTCCATGAACTGCGCAAGCGGATGCGTATCCTCGAAGAGCTCCTGCATCGATATGATGACGGCCGGTCGAAAAGCTTCTATTGCCTGGCGGCGAATCTCCTCCCGCTCGAAGCGCTCCGAAATGTCATGGCCGGATGCGCTGCATATGTGAAGTCGGAAAAGACAAAGAACAAAAAAGATGCCGCGGCCGCGGCACGAAGATTATTTCAAGAACGTGCGCTCGAGGACAATATAGTATTACGATATCGAACAGGCAAGTGACGTACGCCGACCGGCAGTAAGACGAAGGAGTGGCGATGTATCCAGTACGCAATTCAGCGAAGGCTATCATCATTGAGAACAATAGGCTGCTGTGTATCCGGAAGACCGGCGCGGGCGGACACTACTGCATACTTCCCGGCGGCGGTCAGGAAAAGAACGAAACGTTCATCGATGCGGTCAAGCGCGAATGCCGCGAAGAGATCGGCGCAGAAGTCGCCGTACAGGGACTGACTTACATACGGGAATACATCGCGCGTAACCACGAGTTCAAGGAAGCGGATGATCTGCATCAGGTGGAATTCATGTTCGAATGCGAGCTTCTTACACGCCCGAACATGGAGAATGCATCGCATCTTGACGGCGGCCAGGACGGTATTGTCTGGGTCGACATAGCCGCGCCGGAATATGCGGTATATCCGAAGGTGCTGTTGGATCGGATACGCATGCATGACAGGAATATCTACTGGGGAGATGTGAACTGATGATACCGGCGAATGAACGTTTCATGAAACAGCTTGCATTCATTATCGAAATCGACGAGATGTTCGGGAAATAGCGGTTTACATTTTCATCCGCCGCTGATACAATCGTCGCCGTTCTGAAAAACGAGGTAGTTATGCGCGTAAGCAGACTGTTCGCCCCCACATTGAAGGAAGCCCCTGCCGAGGCGCAGATACCGAGCCATGCCCTCATGCTCCGCGCGGCGATAATGCGCATGCTCGCAAGCGGCCTCTATACGTATCTTCCCCTCGGCGTCAAAGCGCTGCGTAAAGTAACGAATATCATACGCGAAGAGATGGACCGCGCGGGCGCCCAGGAATTCGTCTTCCCGATACTGCTCCCCCGGGAGCTCCTTACCCCGAGCGGACGCTGGGATATTTTCCGCCAGGAGCTTTTCCGTCTCAAGGACAGGCACGGCGTGGATACGGCGCTCGGCGCGACGCATGAAGAGGCGTTCACCGATATCGTCAAACGCGAGATACAGTCATACCGCCAGCTCCCGCTCAATCTCTATCAGATACACACGAAATTCCGCGACGAGATACGCCCGCGCTTCGGCGTCATTCGCTCGCGCGAATTCGTCATGAAGGACGCCTACTCCTTCCATACCGACGACGCATCGCTCGATGTCACCTATGCTCAGATGAGCGACACCTACAAGCGCATCTTCTCGCGCATGGGCATCGATGTCGTTTCGGTAAAGGCGGATTCCGGCGCCATGGGCGGCAGCGGCAGCGAGGAGTTCATGGTGCTCTCCGATGTCGGTGAAGAGGAGATAATATTCTGCACCGATTGCGATTATCGCGCCAATGTCGAGAAGGCCGAATGCAAGAACGAATACATCGCCGATTGCGCACAGAAGGAGAAGGCCGTTGTCGATACGCCGAACGTAGCGACGATAAAGGACCTCGAAGCGTTCTTCAAGATCGAGGCATCGCAGTTCATCAAAACGCTCATTTACAAGCGGGAGGATGGCAGCCCCGTCGTCGTTCTCATACGCGGCGATCTCGATGTGAACGAAACAAAACTGGCGAATTATTTCGGGGGTGAAGAGATCGTCCTTGCCGATGATGCGCTCGTGCGTACGGTCACCGGTGCGCGCGTCGGTTTCGCCGGGCCGGTCGGTCTGAAAATGGACGTCCCGGTCATCGCCGATCATTCGATCAAGACCGTCATCAATGGCGTTACCGGCGCGAATGCCGATGACAAGCATATCATCAATGTGAACCACGGCCGCGATTTTACCGTGAAGGAATTTGCCGACTTTCGCCGCGTGAAAGCGGGTGACAACTGCATTCAGTGCGGCGGGAAGCTCCTCTCCAAGCGCGGTCTTGAGCTCGGACATATCTTCAAGCTCGGAAAAAAATACACCGAAGCGTTCAATGTCACCGTGCTCGATGAGACGAACAAGCCGCTCATGCCCACCATGGGCTGCTACGGCATCGGCGTGAACCGCACGCTTGCCGCCGTCATCGAACAGCATCATGACGAGAAGGGGATAATATTCCCGATATCGGTGGCACCGTATGAAATGATCATCTGCGCGCTCGACAAGGACAGATCGATCATGGACGAAGCGGAGCGCGTGTATAATGAACTTTCCCGAGCCGGAGCGGATGTACTTCTCGATGACCGCGATGAACGCCCCGGTGTCAAGTTCAATGACGCGGACCTTATCGGCATACCCATCCGCATCACGATAGGCAAACGCGGAGTGGCCGCCGGCACCGCCGAGTTCAAACTGCGGCGGGACAAGGATAAAGCGGACGTGCCGCTTGCCGCCATCGTAGAGCATGCGCTTACAGCACGCAGCAAGCTCTTCTCGGAATTGAACGGATAATAAAAAAACGGCGACCGGTCAGAAGACCAGCCGCCGCTGTTATTCCTAACGAGAAACTATTTCGCGTTCATCTCTTCAACGATACGCTTCACAAGCGACTTCACGCTCGCCGCGATCGCCTTGTTGTATGAAACGACGCATTTCGCGTCATCGCCGGTAAAATTGACCCTGCCGGACTCGAGCATCGGCACATCCTCCGCCGCATCCTCAATGCTTGCGGGCATCCATACCGCCGCTCTCCCTTCTTTCGTGATGACCGCAATAGCCGTTCCGACCATCGGCGTTCCAAGGGACTTCACGCCCGTGCGGTCGCCCCCGCCCGCAGGCCGAAGGACCGCCGGTCTATAGGCAAGCTCCTGGCGAATGACCATGACCGCATCCATACCGAGACCGTTGCAGAGAACGGTCAGATTGCTCCGTGATATCGCCGCATATCGCTTATCCTTGCGGAACGGGTCGAAATACCTGGTATCGGGAATGACCATGCTCGGATCCTGACCAGGGCCCTCAATAGGCTCGCCCGGCGCGGCCTTGTACGCTGCCATGTCCTTCGCCAGCTCGATGGGCACGAGCCGCCAGTGCGGCAGCGCCTGGAACTCCTCCTTGACAATGGCCGAGAAATTCACGAGAATGATGCCGAGCGATGACCGTGTTGTATCTGCCGGGCTCGGGGAAGCGCTCATCGCCGCCGACCGACCGTCGACGGCTTTCTGCATCGCGCCGTTCACATTGAACGGTTCCGCGTTGATGCTCATGCTGACGATGGCGATCGTACGTATCGCGCACACATCGTCCCTGTTCGAAATGGTCGCACAGCCGACGGACATGAACATCATCAGTATGAATATAGGAACGCGCGCGATCAGGGTACTCATTGCATGCTCCTTGCTGCATGTTGGGCGAAAAAAAAACGACGGCCGTCATCAGACAAGCCGCCGTTGTTTTCAGTGTGTGAGACGATTACTTCGCGTTCATCTCTTCGACGACCGTGCTCATGATGCTCTTGACGCTTGCTTTGACCGCTTTGTTGTACGAGGCCATGACTGCGGGTTCATCCTTGGTGAAATTTACTTTTCCGCTCAGCATCATTTTCACTTCTTCACCGTTGAACTTAAGACCGGTCCTTGCCCAGATGGCGGTATTGGTCTCGCGGGTAATGACATTGATCGACATGCCGACCACCGGCTGACCCATCGACTTTACGAACCCGAAATTGAGACCGAAGCCCATGCCGGTCGGCTTGTACGCAAGTGATGTGTACACGACCATGACCGCATCGACATCGAGCGCCCTTGCAAGATCGGCCATGCGGTGCCAGGAGGGGCGTGCCGTCTCAGAATCCGCATTGAACGCATCGAAGAACTTCGTCCCGGGCAGTGTTGCGCTGGGGATGTAGTATTGTACATTGGTCAGATCGCCGACAGCGGCCTTATAGGCGGCGTTGTCCTTAATGGCTTCAACAGGGATGATCTGCCAGTGAGGTATCGCTTTGAACTCTTCCCTGACCGTATCATAGGCTGCAGCGAGTATCTGGTTAATGCAGTCCGGGGTAGAATCCGTTCCGAAGCCTGATTCTTTTCTCCGCTCCGCGACCCGTGCATCTTCTTTCTCCGGAGCATTGTAGGTGCCTGTTTCTGCGTGGAAAATGAGGGAGTTCGCCCCGACGCTTATCACGGCGACCTTTTTCACCTTTTTCACCTCTTCCCTGTACGCCATGGGGGCCGCACAACTCATGATCATGAGAAGGACGACACTGAGAGATGAGAGAACAGCGATTCGTTTCATTGAACACTCCTTTTACTTTGATCGATACCGGCAACAGTATACGCGAGAACAATGGATTTGTCCATCATACAAAAGTATGATTTTTCTGAATTCAGGCGATATCATACGGAAGTATGAGTAGTATACCGTTCGTGGCAAAGTGTCCTTTTTACGGGAGTTTCTATAGTCACGCCCCGTACGCATCGAGTACGGCATCGATACGTGCGTTCATCTTCTCATTCACCACACACCGTGTTGCATCCGCATCGAACCACGATACCGCCTTTTGTATGCCGTCACAGAACTTGACTTGCGCCCTGTATGAAGGGACAAAACGTTTTATCTTCGCATTATCGAATACGATGCTTACCGCTTTATCACCGTGAAGGCGTGCGCCGAATTCAGCGTCGACGGAAGCGATGAAGTCGGAAGGGATATGGACGGCGGAAAGCGCTGTGCCTGCGGCCTCTGCGATCATCCGGTAGATATCGTTCCACGTGAGCACCTCGCCGGAGGTGATATGGAACGCCTCGCCGACGGCCTTCGCATTGCCGAGCAGCCCCGTGAATCCAGAGGCGAAGTCGGTATTATGCGTCATTTCCCAAAGCGATGTCCCGTCGCCATGAATGATGATGTCCCTGCCCGTTCGAAGACGATCGATGATGGTATAATCGGTGCCGCCGAGCGCTGCTGGTATCCAGCCGTCCCCATAGGTGAGCGACGGGCGGAGTATCGTGACGGGAAAATGTTCGTCCCGGTACGCGCGCATGAGCAGCTCTTCGCAGGCTATCTTCTTCTGCGAATACGTCCAGTAAGGGTTCCTGAGCGGTGTATCCTCGGTGATGATATAATGCCTGGGCGCTCGCTCGTAGCATGATGCTGAGCTTATGAACACGTACTGCCCCGTCCGTCCGCGAAAGAGCCGAATATCACGCTCTATTTCTTCCGGCGTATACGCTATCCAGTCCACGACCACATCGAAGGAATGCTTGGCCAACTCGGCATGTGTCTCCGCCCTGGTAATATCGCCGATGATCGAATGTGCCGCCGACGGAAGCGGGACATCCCTCGTGCCTCTATTGAGGACCCAAACGTCATATCCCGCGGCTGCGGCATGCGCCGTACATGCCCGCGATATGTTTCCCGTACCGCCGATGAACAATATTTTCATATCTTTACCTGCATACAAGTATATCCTATGATCGGGAAAATGACATTCTGCCACGAACGTGCCGTTTTCCTTGACAATTCATGGAACGGCGCTATACTTACATCGATTTGAGCGAATATAACGGCGTAGCGAACGTCTGTTATAGAAAAAATATTGAATAAGGAGGATCGTATGGCACGAAAGATCATCACGATGCTGTGCGCGCTCGCGGTCACGGGAATGCTTTTTCCGGCGGCAACGGACAAGGCGAAAGCGGAGGCTATCGTAAAGAAAGCCGTCGCATTCTATCAGGCGAACGGTGAGGCGAAAGCGGTGGCTGCGTTCCACGACAAGAAGGGACAGTTCGTCGACGGCGATTACTACGTTTTCATGTACAATTTCACCGGTGTATGCCTCGCGCACGGCATGCTCAACGAGAAAGTGGGCAAGAACTGGATCGAGCAGAAGGATATCGACGGGAAGCTCTATATCCTCGACATCGTGAAGACAGCGAAATCGGACAAAGGCGGCGGGCTCTGGACGCCGACCTACAAGAACCGCGTACCGACAACGAAGGCCATACAGACAAAGACTTCGTTCGTCATGAAGGTTCCCGGCAAGGATGTGCTCATCGGTTGCGGTATTTTTCTCGCAGACGCGAAATAGACACGTTCGCATATCCCGGCGTTCCCCATGCGGGGACGCCGGGATTTTCTGTCTTAAGGGCGCGGAGGCTCCATGCATCGATTATCGGTAAAGATCAAGATACTGTTCCTCATCATCGTATCATACGCAACGGTCATGGTGATACTCGGCATCGTATCGTACACGGCTATGAATCGGCTCGCGTTCACGCTTCAGCACGAGGATTTCAGCGGCGATATCGACATCATTATGGACATGCTCAAGCAGAAGCATGACGATCTTGCTGCGACCGGCATGGCCGATGACTACCAAAGCGCCTTCCAAAGTTCGCTTATCGATCAGCTTTCAAAGCTGTACTTCGCCGGCAAAACGAATGCGGCGTATTATCCGTACATCATCGACGAAAGCGGCATTATTGTCATGCACCCGTCGCTCCCACGAGGCAGTACGGATGTGACCAACGAACCATTCATTGCGCAGATGCTGCAACAGCGCTCCGGGTCAATACGCTATACCTATAAGGGTGAAAAGAAATGGTCGCTCTTCCGCAATTTCGATCCGTGGAAGTGGACAGTCGTCGAGGCGGTCAGGGAAAGCGAACTGACCAAGCTTTTCCACGGCACCATTATCCTCATACAGGTCGTGATGATCATGCTCACCGTCGTGACCATCGCCGTCATGTATCTTTTTCTTTCGGCGATCATGCGCCCGATGAACCATGTGAACAGAATGCTCCGCGATATCGCGAGCGGCGAAGCCGATCTCACCAAACGCCTCGATATACGAACGCACGACGAGTTCGGCGTTCTTGCCGCGAGCTTCAACACGTTCGCGGAAAAGATACGCTCGCTGCTTTCCGCGGTCCGGGACAACGTGGACCGTTCGCGCGAGCAAAGCGAGCTCCTCTCTTCCGGCATGACACAGAGCGCGGCGGCGATCAATGAAATGACGGCGAACCTCAAGTCCATCGAGGGTACGGTGAGCGCACAATTCTCCCTCGTTGAGCGCACGGAAACGGCAAGCGCGGGGCTCAGGTCGAACGCGGCGAATATCAGCATGAGCATACAGCAGCTCCTCGGGCGGACCGATGAGCTCACCGGCATCATTCAGAACAATGCGACCTCGGTGGAGCAGATGGCGTCGTCCGTCGAGGAAATGAACGCCACCATCGAGAGCGTGAACAATGTCGCCGACAAGGCGAACGTGACCGCAACAGAGCTCTCCACGGTCTCCGAGAGCAGCAAACATCTCATGGAGAAGACCACACAGAACATGAGCGGCGTACTCACCGCGGTGGGCATCATAAACGAATTCGTCGGCATGATATCCAATGTCGCTGCACAGACGAATCTCCTCGCCATGAACGCGGCGATAGAAGCGGCGCATGCGGGAGAGCAGGGCAAGGGCTTTGCGGTGGTCGCAGAAGAGATACGCAAGCTCTCGGACATATCGAACAAGCAGGCCGATGAGGCGAAGAAATCGCTTAAGGCCATCGAGCAGAACATAAAGACGACCGCACGCGACCTTGAGGAGACCGGCAGGAATTTCAGCATCGTATCCGCCGAATCGCAGAACCTCTCGGGCATCGTCGCACAGGTCAAACATGCCGCGGACGAGCAGTCCTCCGGCGCCTCCGAGATGCTCTCTGCCATCGCATCGATCTCCTCGATCACCGGTACGGTGAAAAAATCGTATGAGGAAATAACCCGCGCGCTCTCCGCCATGAAGAGCGAGTTCGGCTCCTTCGAATCGTTCGCCAAGACCACGACGGACTCGGTGGGTGAACTTAAGCATCTGTCCGGGGAGATCCAGACGAGCATGAACGAGATGGGCTCGGGTGCGGTCGAGGTCAACACCGCCATTCAGGAGATACTGAAGCTCACTTCTAAGACGACAGAATCGATAGCGAAGCTTGAGGACGAGATACGCCGATACACGATCGATGCCGAACCGGTGAAAAAGCTCTCGGGCGTATGAGATCGAAAGCGCTCTGGAAACCGGGAACGCTCCTCTATCCGCTTCCCGCCGTCATGGTGAGCGTCGGCGCGCGGCGTGAAGAGTATAATATCATAACCGTTGCATGGGCGGGGACGATCTGTTCTGACCCGCCGATGTGCTCCATCTCCATCCGTCCCGAACGCCACTCCTACGGCATCATCAGTGCGCATAAGGCGTTCGTCATCAATCTGACAACGCGCGCCCTGGCCTTCGCCGCCGACTGGTGCGGGGTGAAAAGCGGCCGCGACGTCGATAAATTCAAGGAAATGAAACTGACGCCGCGCACAGCCTCCGCCGTGACCGCGCCGATCATCGAAGAATCGCCGGTGAACATCGAATGCACGGTCACCGATATGATGAAGCTCGGAACGCATCATATGTTCATCGCGAAGGTGGCCGCCGTGCAGGTAGACAGCGCATGCATCAATCCAAAGACCGGCGTGTTCCGCTTTCATGACACAGCACCTATCTGCTTTTCGCATGGGCGGTATTACGAGGTGGGAAAATTGATCGGACAATTCGGGTTCTCGGTGCGAAAGAAGGGAAAGACAGAGCGCCGCAGAAAGGGTTAGGACCGCATCCCCATGCGTTCACGATCCCCCTTAATTTTATCCGCATAATTCTTAATTTTTACCTAGAGATTTTTACCGTTTTGACATATCCTTATCAACGGTCCGATGTATCCCCTGCACCCAAGGAGCTGTTTTAATGAGGAAAATCATCCTGTCAGTGTCTCTATTCGCCGCGATATATGCCATCGCTGCCCCGGAGCCGAAATCGGGCGATAGTGTGCTTTCCATGAGCTTCAATAACGATGCCGAGCGGTCAAAATGGAGCGAAGCATCGTTCGCGACATGGGTGCCGGAAGGTCCCGACGGCAGCATGTGCCTCAAGGTGGAAACGCCGGCGGGAGAAGCACCAGGACACCATAAGATCATGATGCCCATCGATCTTACGCCCTATCGCGGTTTGAAAATATTGCTCTATTGCAAGGCAAAAGCGAACAATGTCACCAAGCCCCCCCAGTCGTATAACGGTATAAAATGGATGCTCCACTTCAAGACACCCGGCCGTGAATCCTATCAGAATCAAGGCGATGTATTCGGCACATTCGACTGGAAAGAGCTTTCGTTCACACAGGCCATTGATGAAGATATTGAAAGTGCCGAGGTCTATCTCGGCTTGGAATCGTGCACGGGCGCGGTGTGGTTCGACGATATCAGGATCGTCGTGCTCAAAGGCCGTCCGCCCGTCCGCCCGGCACCGATGGCCGATCCGCCGCCGATGTACAAGGGTCATGACATCCCGCGTCTGCGCGGCGCCATGTCGCCGAACACCGTAAAGGACGAGGATTTCCGCGTCTTCGGCAGCGAATGGAAGGCGAATCTCGTGCGATATCAGATGACAAGGAAATGGGGCGCGGCGAACACCGATCTTGAACTCGCCGAATATGACACCTGGATAGAGGAAGAAATGACCGATCTCGACCGTCTGCTCAATGCGGCGCTCACCTGGGGATTCAAGGTCGTCGTCGATCTCCATTCGCCCCCCGGCGGGAGACTGGATGACAGAAGCATGCGCATGTTCTATGAGCAGCGATATAACGATCATTTCGTGAAAGTGTGGGAGCGTTTCGCGAAACGCTTCAAGGGCCACCCCGCGATATGGGGATATGACCTTGTGAACGAGCCGGTGGAAACGAAACCGGCCCCCGCCGGCATGGATTATCACGCAACACAGACGCGCGCGGCAAAAGCGATACGGGCCATCGATGCGAACATGCCCATCATCGTCGAGGTGCTCGAGTGGGACTCACCGCGCGGCTTTGTCGAAATGATGCCTGTCAATGTACCGAACATCGTCTATCAGGTGCATATGTACGAGCCGGGGGAATTCACACATCAGGGCATATACAACACCACTACCGGGATCGTCTACCCCGGGATGATAAACAAAAAAATGTTCGATAAGGAAGTGCTCCGGGAAATATTGAAGCCGGTGCGCGATTTCCAGCTCGCCTATAATGCGCACATCTATGTGGGCGAATTCAGCGCGGTGCGCTGGGCGCCGGGGGCCGCGCAGTATCTCTCGGACGTTATCGACATTTTCGAAGGGTACGGCTGGGATTGGACATATCACGCCTTCCGCGAGTGGCCCGGCTGGAGCGTGGAGCATGCCGATGCGCCGGTCAATAAAGATGTGCATCACCCCGCAGCGACGACCGCACGGAAGGAAGCACTCCTCTCATGGTTCGCGAAGAACGAGAAGCCGAAGTACCCGGACGCGGCGAAATGGATGAAGAACGTACCGCCGCCTGCAGACGCGAAGACCGAGACAAAAGCGGAGCCGCCGAAGACCGTCGCGCCGAAAACCCTCCCCGCGGGCGTGTTCATCGACGAGGATTTTGATAACGGCGCCCCGAAAGCGTTCGCGCAGAAGATCTATTCGCTTGAACAGGGCGTGTCGGGCATGGCACTCGCCATCGACAACAATGATGCATCAAAAAGCAAAAGCACCGTCGCCCTGCTGCCTGTTGATGCGATGAAAGGGAAAAAGACCGTCTGTACCGCGAAGGTCAAGGCGGAGAATGTGAGCGAGCCCCCGAAATCCCATAACGGCATCAAATACATGCTCGTCGTTTCCAAGTCCGACGGCAAGAAGGATTATCTCCAGCAGAACCTCCCCGGCGGAAGTTTCGGGTGGAAGGACGTCTCGTTCACGGTGGCCGTCCCTGAGAACACAACGAAGCTCGAACTCACGCTCGGGCTTGAGCTTGTGAGCGGTAAAGCGTGGTTCGATAATGTTAAGGTCGCGGTAACAGAATAGACCCCTATCCCCCGTGCGGCTATGCCGCCAGCTGCGCCAAAGGCGCACGTCTGAGAAGGGAAAGGGGAGCGGAGTAAGACAATGCTCAGAAGTATTTTCATTTCAATAATACTCGCAGGTTTCTGTATGGCACAGACAACGCTTTTTACCGAGGATTTCGAGAATGCTGCTTCCGTTGCAGAGCGCTGGAAGGACGGAACGTATACGCTTGAAAAGTCCGACCGCGGCACAGTGATGCGCGTAATGACGCAGGCAGGCGATAATAAGCTGACCTATACGCTCGATGCGGAAAAGTATAAAGGCAGGAAGATCGTCATTACTGCGCAGGTCAAAGCAGAGAACGTGAGCGCAAAGCCGAAATCGTATAACGGCATCAAGGTGCTGCTTTATTGGCAGACCGCGGACAAAAAGGACTGGCCGCAGGCGACTATCGGTACCGAGAGCTTTGACTGGCAGCGCGTACAGTTCATCGTGAACGTACCGCATGAGACGATGAAGGCATCGCTCATGCTGGGGCTCGAATCGGTCACCGGCACGGTATGGTTCGATGACCTCTCCGTACGTGTCGAAGGCAAAGCCCCCGAGAAAAGCTTTATGATAACGCCGAAGCGGGAGGATCTCTCCGGCAGCATTGTGATAGAGGCCGACAAGGCACGCGGTTCGGTTAACCCGTTCATCTTTGGGCATAATCTTGAAGCGGCTGACGGCAAGGATATTTTTTCGACCAAACCGAGTCCGAAATCGGACGCGGACGGCATCTGGAATATTGCGGAAAGAAAACCGACCCCCGAGATCGTGCAATTCTCGAAAGATATCGGCATGAAGATGATGCGCTACCCCGGCGGATGTCTTGTCCATAATTTTGACTGGAAAAAAGCCGTGGGCCCGTACGATGAACGCCCGAATTTCGCATTCGGCATCGATGAGCTCGTGGAATACTGCCGTGCCGTCGGTGCCGAGCCGCTTATGACGGTAGCCGTCTATGTCGGGACGCCCGAGGACAAGGCAGAGCTCGTTGAATACTGCAATGCCCCGGCAACGCCCGAACACCCCTGGGCGATGAAGCGTGCCCAGTGGGGGCATAAGGAACCGTACGGCATCAAATACTTTGAGATAGGCAATGAGGAAGACCACGGCAATCATAATGTGAAACCGTTCCAGAAATTCACGGCTGAGAAGTATGCCGATTATTTTCTCCGCTGCGTCCGATCGATGAAAGCGATCGATCCTTCCATTAAGATGAGCGTGCATGCAGGCACGGGCACACCGCCGTCAGATCCGTGGAACGCAAAAGTGTTCTCCATCGTCAAAGACAAGGCGGACCTCATTGCGATACATACCTATCTGCCGCCCGTGGATATGTTCATGCGGTCGCCCGACATCGGCGCTGAACGGCTCACCGAATACCGCGAGGTCATCAGGAAGAACGCGGGGAAGGACATACCGATGGCGATAACCGAGTACAATGGCGGGAATCACGAACTCCGCTTCTCATACGGAGCCGCCCTCTTCTGTGCCGATTATGTCCGGTACATGCTTGAGCCGAAGAACAACATCTTCATGGCCGAATACTGGCATTTCATCGGCGGTTTTTGGGGTTTTGTCCGCAAGTCCGCTTCCGGATGGACGACGCTCCCTGCATACTACACGTTCCGGCTCTGGGGCGAACATTTCGGGTCCGAGCTTCTTGGCCTTACTGTTGAATCACCGCGCTATTCACCGGCGATCGCGAATGCCATCGACGATCCGGATATCGTTCTTACGGACCAGACCGCTGAAACATGCGCATTCCGTGTCACCGGAAAAGACTCGATCACCATGCAGATAAAGAACGCAAAAAGCGATGATTATCCGTTATTCGCCTCCGCTGCCCTCTCTCCTGCTTCGACGTACGTGCTCACGTTCAAGGCGCGCACCGTCGGAAGCTCGGGCGATTTCATACTCGGCGTGGGGATCATGGACAGCCGGGGATGGGGCGCTACGAAATCCGCCAAAGCCATTGAAGGCATCGAATCGGCGGGCGAATGGAATGCGTTCAGCATCGAATACAATACGCTGCCGGATGCATCCGGCGTTGTATTGACCGGCCGCATACGCGGAAAGTCGGACACAGGCGTTTCTGCGAACGTCGAGATCAAGGACCTGCGCATTGCGCGTAAGCGGGAACAGCCCTACCGCCTCCTCACGGCGAGCGCAAGCCGTTCCGCGGACGGGAAGACGCTCTGCCTCATGGTATTCAACAAAAGCATGGTAAGCGATATAACGACGCGTATCAGCGTGAAGGGTGCGGGGATCTCGCGGGGAAAGATGTGGCAGGTGAACGCGGAGTCGCTTGACAACAAAGATCCCAAAAAGGAAACGACAAAAGAGATCGTGAGCGGCGCTCCGGTGGAAGGCATTGCAGGCGGGGCGTTCACCGTCGTGCTTCCCGCCCATTCGATGACAGCGTTCAATTTCCGGTAAAGCACGAAATGAGAATGCCTCACGACGATATATCCCGAGATCAATGAAGAAGCGAAGGAGACATCATGAATCGGTTCATTTCAGCAGCGCTCGTGCCATGCTTCGCACTGTGTGTGGCCTATGGTGACGATATGCCGCACGGCGTCATAACCGTCGACGCGGGGAAAGTCATCGGCGCGGTCAATCCGCTCGTATTCGGTCATAATGTGGAAGCCGCTGAAGGCCAATTCGTTTTCGGCCCGCATTCGAATTCCCAGGGGCGAACCGGGAGCGGGCTCTGGGATAAAAAGAACAAAGTGCCGGTACCCGATGCAGTACGGTTCTCAAAGGAGATCGGGATGAAGATCATGCGCTATCCCGGCGGCTGTCTCGTGCACAATTTCGACTGGAAAAGAACGGTCGGCCCCCTCGATGAACGCCCCGACTACACCTTCGGCATCGACGAATTCATGACGTACTGCCGCGCCGTCGGATGCGAGCCGCTCATGAACGTCGCCGTGTATGTCGGCACACCGGAGGATAAGGCCGAACTTGTGGAATATCTCAATGCCCCGGCAACGCCCGATCACCCATGGGCCATGAAGCGCGCGCAGTGGGGACACAAGGAACCGTATCGGGTGAGATACTTTGAGATCGGCAACGAAGAAGATCACGGCAATCACGATGTAAAGCCGTTCAAGAAATTTACCGTACAGCAGTATGCCGACTATTATCTCGCGTGCGAGAGCCTTATGAAGAAGGTCGATCCGTCGATAAAAATGGGGCCGCATCTTGGCACCGGCACCGGTCCGTACGACAAATGGAACGCCGAGATATGCCGCCTCGCGGGAAGCAGATCGGATTTCCTCGCACTGCACACGTATCAGGTGGGATATCACAGCGATACGGGCGTCATCTCGTCCGACAAGCTCATGCGCGCATGCATGGCCGGGGTCGACGATCTCAATGATATGCTCTCCGAATATCGACGCATCATTCGGGAGAATGCCGGCCGTGACATACCGTTAGCGATAACCGAATTCAACGGCATGTTCGTTCAGAACAAGCCCATACCCTATCGCTACGCCTACGGCACCGCTCTCTTCTGCGCAGATTATGTGCGATCGCTCCTGCAGCCGGAACAGAACATACTCATGGCGAATTACTGGCAGTTCATCAACGGGTACTGGGGGTTCGTGCGCGGACCCGGTGATGTGTCGACAATACCCGAAGGCAAGGCCGCGGAGTGGAAATTTCTCCCCGCCTATTACCTGTTCCGTCTCTGGGGGCAGCATTTCGGCACAACACTCCTTGCAACCGAGGTGGGATCGCCAAAGATCGATTTTGAAGGAGTACTGCGCGTAAAACCGCGTCGCATACGAACGAATGAGATAATAAAAGAGCCGAAGATAACGCTCGCCGATGGGAGCGAGGGGAATGCCTCGTGGAAGGCGGATGGCACAACGCTTACCCTCAGCCTGAAGGATTATACCGGTGAACGATATCCCACCGTTACGACATTTTCGGTCTCACCATCAGCGACATACCAGATCAGCTTCAAAGCACGCTGCATCGGTTCGACGGAGAAGTACCGCATCGGTATCGGGCTCATGGACGGCCGGGGATGGGATGCGACAAAGTCCGCCATCGGCGTTGAAAAGCTCAATGAGGCGGCCGACTGGACGGATTTCACCGGCTCCATGACGGTACTCCCCGACTGCACAAAGCTCATCCTGCTCTGGCGCATCATCGGCAAGGATACGACACCGGTCAATGCGGCCATCGAGGTCAAGGACATCGCGGTCGTTGCAGATGAGAACGAAAAGCCTCCGTTCGATGCGCTCACGGCAACCGCGAGCTTCTCGGCGAATAAAAAGACCGTGTATGTGATGGTGTTCAATAAACACCATATCCTTGATATACCGTCTCGCATCACGGTCAACGGGGCGAACATCGCATCGGGAAAAATATGGCAGGTGACCGGTCCGCTTGAGTCGGTCAATCAGAAAGGCGAAGTGGCCGAAACGATATCCGCCGCCGCCGTGTCGGTGACGAAGAACACGATCGACGGTGTGTTCCCTGCCCATTCTATGACGGCGTATGAATTTGCGGTGCGGTAGCCCCGCAAATTCATGAGGGGGGAGAACGATGAAAAAACAAAACCGGCGGATTGCTGCCGAAAAGCATCGTCGCGCTCTACACGGTGAAGAATGTCGATAAATAATCCGCTACGGGGGTATTGCATGAGACCACACATCATTGCTCTGGCACTTTCTTTCGTTACGATACTGTGCGCGGCGGAACCGCCCGTGCTTCGTCTCACCTTCGATGAGGGAAGCGGCACACAGGTGAGTGACGCGAACGGCACGTTCACCGGTATAACGGCCAATACGAAATGGGTAGGCGGCGTAGCCGGGAGTGCACTGTCGTTCAATGCCGCGGATAAGCCGTCGGTAACGATAAAGGACTCGCCGCTCCTCACCCCCGCATCGATCAGCGTATCGCTCTGGTTCAAACCGTCGGGGCCGCAGAAGGACGGACAACTGTTAGTGAAAATGTCCGGCTCCGGGAAACAGGGGTATCGCTTCAATATCAACGGCGAGATACTGCAATGGCAGGTCCCCAATGAATCCAAGGCATGGGGCTTCGGCGCCTATGCCTCCGAACCGATCAAGAGCGGCTCATGGAATTATGCCGTCGGCACGTATGACGGGGCAACGGTGCGCGTGTACCTCAACGGAAAGTCGAGCGGAACAATGCAGCGCGGCGGACCGATACTCGCTTCAGGCACCGAGCTGGTCATCGGGGCGTTCACACCAGCGGGCGGCAATGCTTTTAGCGGCGACATCGACGAAGTGCGCATCTATGCGAGAGAGCTTACCGGCGAGGAGATCATGAAAACATACGAGAACGGCATGAAAAAAATATCGGCCGCGAGCATCGTGCCCGCGGCGACAGGAAAGATCGCCGGGGTAAAAAAGCTTCTCGTCATCGGCGACAGCATCACCAAACACGGTCCCGCTGAAAAACTCGGCTGGCTCACCGATTGGGGAATGGCGGCGTCCGCGGAAGAAAAAGACTATGTGCATCTGGTGCACGCGGCAATAGCAGCAGCGCAGGGGGCATCGCCTGAGCTCAGCATCAGCGCTGTCGGCGGCGGAACGATCGCAGGAAAGCTTTCTGCCATCGATTCGATCACCGCTGTCGGAGCGGACCTCGTCATCATTCAGCTCGGGGAGAATGACCGCGAAGCGACGGAAGAGAAATTCGAAAGACCGTATGAATCGCTCGTGAGCGCGATAAAGAAAGCGAAGTCGTCGGTGCGCATATACTGCACCGGCACATGGAGAAGCGGTGCTGCTAAGGATGAGATGATACGCACGGTCTGCAGGCGTCAGGGCGTCGTGTTCGTCGATATTACGAAGGTACACGCAGATCCTGAGGCGTCGGCGGGTGCTGAAAAGCGCTTCACCAATGGCGGCGTCAACTGGCATCCCGGCGACAAGGGTATGCAGGGCTATGCTGACGCGATAATAAAAGCGATGACCGAATCCCCGAATATGCCCGCGCCTCAAGCCGACGCACGAACGGCCGCAAAAGCAGAGAACACCGTGTCGACCGTTCTTCTCGAAGAGAACTTCGACGGTGACACGTCGAAATGGATAGGAGCGCATACGATAGTTCCCTCGGCGAACGGCAAGGCGCTCTCCATCGTGTCCGACGATCCGTCGGCGACGAAAAGCGCTGTGCTCTCGCTCCCGGTAGAGAAGCTCCGCGGAAAGAAGATACGCGTCGAGGCGCAGGTAAAAGCCGTCGGCGTGAGCGAGAAGCCGAAATCATACAACGGCATCAAATGCATGCTCGTCGTGACCGACGCCGAGAGCAGGAAGGATTATCCGCAGGCAGCGGTCGGCATCGGGACGTTCGAGCAGAAAGTCTCCTTCTCATACACGGTGCATGAAATGGCGGTGAAAGTGGAGCTCCTCCTCGGCCTTGAAGTGGTAAGCGGAACGGTCATGTTTGACAATGTGCGTATCGTGACCGAATAAGCTGCCGCATGCGGGCGGTAAGATATGGTAAATACTAGATAAAAATCCATAAATACTTCCCGGGGTTAAGGAAGTACATTCCCTGTATTCATAGACAAAAGGATCATCCATGAATTACCGGGAACGTTTCAGCGCCACGCTCAACCATGCCCCCGTCGACCGGGTACCCTTCGATCTTGGCGGCACATCGCTGTCATCGGCGAATGAACACGTACAGACGCGTCTTCGCGAGGCGCTGGGGGTCGAGGGTGCGAGCCCCGGTGTGTACACCAAATTCGATGAACGCATACTTACGCATCTTGATATCGATATACGCCGCGTCGGTACTGTCATACAGCCTGCGAGCGATCTAACGCGCCGCGTTTCCGATACCGAAACGGTCGATTGCTGGGGCATACGCCGACGATACACCGGTTTGTACGCTGATATCGTCGGTCCGCCGCTTCAGGGAGCATCCATCGACGATCTTGAACGCTATCCATGGCCGAAACCGGAGAATATCGACAAGGCCCTCATAGAACGATCCCGCATCGAAGCAAAGCGGCTCTCCGAGGAAACACCGTATGTCGTGTGCGGAGAGCATCCTGTGTACGGTGTACTCGAACTCGGATGCTGGATGTGCGGCTATGATGATTTCCTCCTCAAGATGGCCATCGACGAGCCCTTCGTGCGGCGTTTCTTCGATATCATCCTTGCCTATCAGAAGCGCGTCATCGAGATCTACTACGGTGCCGTCGGCAGATACATTCACTTCACCACGAGCGGCGACGATTTCGGTACGCAGCAGGGGCCGCTTATCTCGCCGGACATGTTCGAATCGCTCATCAAGCCGTATTTCGCCGAGCGCATACGATACACGAAACAATTCACTGACGCGGCGTACTTTCATCACTCCTGCGGTTCGATATTCCCGATAATACCGCATCTTATCGACGCGGGTGTGGACATTCTCAATCCGATACAGCCGGGCGTACGGGACATGGAGCCGGCAAAGCTCAAGACCGCATACGGTGAAAAGCTCGTCTTTCACGGCGGCATCGATACGCAGCATCTGCTCCGCAATGGAACGCCCGAAAGCGTAAGCCGAGGGGTTGTCGACGTGCTTGGAGCGATGCGTGACTCAGGATACATGCTCGCGCCGGCGCACAATATCCAGGATGATGTCCCTGCGGAGAACATCATCGCAATGTTCACTGCCGCGCAATGCCGCTGCGCCGCGGGGAAGACCGCATGACGCCCCGTGAACGGATGCTGCGGGCATTCGAATTCGACAGCCCCGACCGCATACCGCTCGTCTATCACCCGTCGCCTGCCGGATTGCACGTGCACGGCGAAAAGCTCCTCGATCTTTTCCGTGCGCATCCCGGCGATTCCCCCGATGTTTTCTCAAGCATCCCTGCCCCGCCCCCCGGCAGTATACGCCCTGACGGCTCATATTTCGAATCCCGTGTCGACGCATGGGGCACTACGATGGAATACTCGCTCTTCGGGATACAAGGCCATGCAAAAAAGTATCCGCTTGCCGACTGGTCGGCGCTTGACAGCTATACCTTCCCTCCGCCGCCATCGCTGAATTCCGAGAACGCCGGACTTGAGCGCGAACGCAACGATGCGCTCAAGGCGACGCATCTTCTCTTCCGCGGAGGGCTTTCGCTCTTTGAACGCATGTGCGCATTGCGCCCGATGGACGACGTACTTGTCGACCTCTATACCCGCGACGAACGGTTCTTCATTCTCCTCGACCGCCTCGTTGATTATATGACCGCATTCTGCGATCATCAGATCGCCGTCGGTGCGGATGTCATCATGTTCGGGGACGACTGGGGATTTCAGAACGGGCCTGTCATATCGCCGGAGATATTCCGCGACGTATACCGTCCGCGATATGAAAAGCTTTTCGCCCGTATAAAAGAGGCGAAGCGCCGTGTGTTCTTCCATTCCTGCGGGGCACTCGGCCCCATCATGGATGAGCTCATCGACATGGGCGTCGACGGCGTGTGGCATCAGGTGAATCGTTATGACGAGAACGACTTCGCGGAAAAATGCCGCAAGCACAAAGTAACGGCATACCTGCATCCGGACCGTCAGCATCTGGTGCCGCTCGGGACTCCGGATGAGATACGTGCGCAGGTGAAGCGCTATGCGGACATCTATCACCGCATGGGCGGCGGCGGGATATTCTATATCGAGATAGAGAACGATGCGCCGTTCCAGAACGTGAAGGCGCTCATCGAAGCGGTGGAAGCCCTACGATAGGGAAGGGCTCGATTCGTTTAGCCGCCTGTCGTTCAGCCGCCTTGACGCGGAATTTATTCAAGGCTATAGTGAAATGTACGGACAAGATCGAGGAGAAAAAACAAATGACAAGTTCCTTCAGGAGCAGTATAGTCTATCGATCGATTCCTGTTGCGGTATGCATTTTCCTGGGCATTGCCGCGTCCCCTGCAGCGCCACAGCCGGAGCGGATACCGCTTCAGCGAATGGTCGACGAGGCAATAGCGGCTAAAAAAGCAACGGTCGTTCTGCCGGCAGGCCGTTTTTTCATCGACGGTTCGCGGGTGACTGTTTCCCGGGCGAATAACCTTGTGATCGAAGGGGCCGGATCGAATACGGTACTTCTCAATGCCGCACCGGACGCGGTCTTCGCAGTGATCGACTCGTCGAACGTAACGCTCAGGAATTTCACGATAGACTATGACCCTTTGCCTTTCACTCAAGCGACGGTCGTCTCGATCAGCGACGATCAGCACCGGATCGGTTATGAGATACATGACGGCTATCCATCGGTGGGAAGTAATTTCGCGCCGACGACAGCATGGTTCTTTGATAACAAGACGCGCAGGTGGAAAGAAGGACTGCATGATGCCTATTTCGAGAAAAATGAGATCGCGAGTCCTCGCAGCGGCACATTGATATCCCGAAGTCCCGCTGAGCTCGATCTTGCGGAATTGTCGGTCGGCGATCATCTTGTACTGAGCAAGCGGCGACCAGCTATGGCGGTCTATTTTCGGACATCTGATACTGTCTCCCTGGTGAATGTACATATCCTGTCATCACCTGACCTTGGCGTTTGCTGCCGCTGGCTTACCGGAAGCAATTATTTCAGCTACAAGATATACCCGGGACCGACACCGGCGGGCGCTGTCGACCCTCGCCTTCTCTCCACCTGCGCCGACGGATTCAACTACGCCATCGCGAACCGCGGTCCGGTACTTGAAAATTGCGATTTCTCGTTCATGGGAGATGATTCGGTCAACATCCATGGTATCGCTATGATGGTGATTTCAAACCCCTCGCCGACGCGGCTGTTGCTAACGGATATATCCCCATTTTCCCATCGGAACATGTCGCTGCTTAAGCGCGGAGATACGGTGCGCCTGCTCAAGTTCGGGAATTTTGAGATCGCTGACGAGGTCGCGCTCTCTTCATACGCTACGAATCACCCCGATCTGACGTGGGCCGCCATTTCGTCGGATATCAGAAGGCAGTGGAATTTCCCAAAAAGCGGTCGATTCCAGGTTTGTGAGATCGGCGTAGAGAGACCGATCTCGCGTCCGCTCAGTCCGGGAGACGGGGTGTGTTTCCCTTCGATCGACGCTCCCGGCTATATTATCCGGAGCAATTACTTTCACGATCATCGGGCTATGGGACTGCGGCTCATGGCTTCGCATGGACGTGTGGAGGGGAATACGATAGAGCGGGTGAAATACGCCGCGATACGGCTTGGGCATAGTTATCCTTATTGGTCCGAATCCGGGTGGGTATCCGACGTTACGATAGTCGGTAATGTTATCCGCAGCATCGGCCAGAGCAAGGCGATGCTGTCGCCGACGCTGGGAACTATTCCCGGGGCTATTTCGATCTGTGCCGCCTCTTCGCCCGGTACATGGGAAAATCCCTTCCCCAGGCAAAACACATCGATCGCAATAATCGGAAATGTGATAGAAGGATCGAGCGTCGACGGTGTACATGTATACGGTGCGAAGGACATACTGGTCCAAAGCAATGTTATTCGCGAAGCGAACATGAAGAATAGCGCACGCGCCGGCGAAATGTTTGGTCTTCCATCGGGATACGGCATCACCGTGTGGGAGTCCGATGAGGTTCGAATTGTCGATAATCG
Organism: Spirochaetota bacterium; assembly: GCA_038043445.1. Classification (NCBI taxonomy): domain Bacteria; kingdom Pseudomonadati; phylum Spirochaetota; species Spirochaetota bacterium. The sequence goes on along the minus strand of JBBTBY010000027.1, from coordinate 141,569 downwards.
CATTGAACATCCGGGGCCGTTCTCAAAAGGGGATGTCAAGATCTTTGCGAAATGATACCGGTGCTGCGGCTGTTTTAAGCCAGTGTAATCCCCTTCGTCGACGCGCTCATCGATCCTATTCGCTCCATGGTCTGCCGCTCGCGAATATGCCCGCACGGTTCGCCGAGCCATGATCACTTAAATTTACATTTCCCCGGGGCTGTTGTATACTCGCCTTTGTGAAGAATTTCTACAAGATACTCCCCCGTGAGAATTTCACTTCGCTCACCCATTTCGGCATGCACGAGAACAGCAGGGACGATACAGTCCCGGTCCATCGCCACAGCGGGTATGAGATATTCTACTTTTTCAACGGGAGTGGAACGCTCACGCTGTCGAAGGATGTACCGGCGCTTGAGATTGAATCCGACGACATCCTTATCACCGCACCGAACTATAACCATGAATTCGTGATGAAAGGCAAGGTATCCTACTATTGGCTCGGATTCCATGTCGATGCCGGTACACCCAAGCCGTATATCAATGGGGGCGATCCGACGGCGAACGGCATGTCGGAGCAGGTCAACGCCGATATGGCGGACATCGTCGCGGAGTTGAAGCTTGCAAGCTACAGCGTGCTGCATCGAGTACCGGGATCGCTCCCGGTATTCCGTCGCATCCATACCGAACTCGATTCATCCAACAAATTCGCCGACAGGATGATCTACTACCATGTCATGGAGCTTTTCACCATCATCACACGTCACCGCACCGGAGCGGCCGCTGTCGAAGAGCCCATCGATCAGCTGCGCGAATACATCGATGCCCACAGTGATTCACCGATAACGCTCGGCATGCTCGCCGACATGTCGGGACTTACCCCCGCTTATGTGAGCAGGCGTTTCAAGGAGATCGTCGGCACATCGCCCATCATGTACGTGAACGATGTACGAATGGAACGAGCGAAGGAGCTCCTTGCGAAAGGGGTACGGGTAACGGAAGTATCGATACAGTGCGGTTTTGATAATATCTATTATTTCAGCGCCTTGTTCAAGAAGAAAACGGGGATGCCGCCGTCGCAATACGCGAAAAAGAACCGATAGCGAGCGTCACGCCTGCTCGTATTGTTAACAGGGGTTTAAAGTCCCCTCATTCCATGCATGTTTCACCTCAACATGAGCAGCGTTTTACCTTACAATTTCATATACACCGCACACCCGAACTATCCCATCATCGGCATGCAAATTGCATTGTATTTGTCGGCGACGCCACACGCCCTGGAGGAACAAATGAAACTGTACGTCTGTCAGAACTGCAATCACATCGAGTTCGAAAAGTCCGCGGACAGCTGCCCGGTATGCCGTTCGCCCAACGCGGTCTTCGAGCAGAACGATTCTGTTTTCACGGATTCTGCCGAGAAGAGCAAGGAAGCGGCGGTCAAGCATATCCCGCAGATAGAGGTGTCAAAGACATGCGGGCTTATCCCCGAGAATTGCGGCGATGCGCATATACGTATCGGCGAGGTGCTTCATCCGATGGAGGAAAAGCACTACATTCAATTCATCGATGTCTATCAGAATGACAAGCACGTAACGCGTGCGCTGCTCACACCCAACGGCGTCTATGCCGCCGCCGGTGTTCATTTCAAGGATTTTTCGGGAACGATCAGCGCGGTGGAATTCTGCAATCTTCACGGCCATTGGATGTCTTCGGTAATGGTCTGAGCCGCCCCGATGCCGCGCCGTCCTCGTTCGCCGACAAGAAGGAAACGCAGAACGAACGGCGTCGCCGGCCTCTTGATCTCCGACAATTCGCTTGTCTCGCATCTCCTCGCTTCGGCCATTCATACGCAGTTCATCAAACGCAATATCGAATTGGCCGCTTTCCACGCCGCCAATGATCCGCAGACAGAAGGACTTTTCATCGATGCGCTTATCGCCCGCAGGGCAGGCGGTGTCATCGTCATTCCGATGCCGGGAAATTATCAGGCGCTTAACCGCATCATTGCCGCACAGATACCGCTTGTGGTCGCCGGAAGTTATGCCGGGATACACGGAGCGGACCATGTTCTTTTCGATGTGCGAAGCGGCATAAACGATGCCGTGTACCACTTAGTGCATCGGCATCAGAAAAAGAACCTTATCCAACTGGCGCTCAAAGACGTATACGAGGGCACCGAGAGGCGCAATGCGTTCGAATTCGCGCTTGGGATAAACGGCATACAGAGCGCCGAGCGGCCGGTATTCCTTGTTGAAGACACCTGCACCAGCGGTTTTCTGGCGATGCAGAAGATATTATCCGAGAACAAGCCGGTGGACGCGGTCATCTGCAGTTCGGATTACACCGCCGTAGGCGCCATCAGGGCTATTGCCGATAAAAAGCTCTCGATCCCCGGCGATATCTCCGTCATCGGTTTTTATGACACAGAGTTCTCGCGTTGTTTTACGCCGCGCATGAGCACCATCGGATTCGACGTGGAACAGTTCGCGGCGGACGCGGCCGAAAAACTTCTCCAAGCGATAGCCGGCACGGATGATGTGAAGATCACGAGCGTTAATACACGCTATATACACCGAGAAACGAGCTGACGCGGACGAATGCAAGCGAATTGATCACCGGGCAGTCTGGCCCGACGTTACCGGCAGTGCGACCGTGAATTCTGTGTGACTTCCGGGCACGCTTTCAACCGAAATCGTTCCGCGCATTCCCTTCACGATGCCGTAGATGATCGACAGTCCCATACCGGTGCCCTCCCCCGTCGGTTTTGTGGTGAAGAACGGGGTAAAAAGGCGGCCTTTCACTTCTTCCGACATGCCGATGCCGTTGTCGCGGATATGCATGACAACAGAAGTGTCTTTCTGTTCGGTAACGATCGATATTTCCCCGTGATAATCCGGTCCGGCGGCCAGGGTTTTCTGGTGTACCGCATACGCCGCATTGGTAAGGAGATTGAGTACCACCTGCTCAAAACGGTTCATGTTACCGTTCACCGCCGGGAGCGATTCGCTGAGCGAGATCACGAGCGCTATCGCATTGACGCGATACTGCTCTTCCACCATTGAGAGAACATTGCGGACGCTCTCATTCGGTGAGAACGATGAACCCGGCGCATCATCCCTCGGTTCACGCGCGAAGGATCGAACACTGTCGATGATCTTTGTAATGCGCTGGATATACGACCTCATCGCGTCGATCTTCGCCATGACATATCCGGCGTCGTGTGCTTTCATGGAAAGATTGTCAAGCGCCATGGAGATAGCCATGAGCGGCTGATTCACTTCATGGGAAATGCCGGCGGCAAGTATGCCGAGCGTGCTCATTTTATCCGCCTGTGCCAATGTCGCTTCCGCATGTTTTCGTTCGGTGATATCGCTGATCACGACGCGGCTCACCGGCGGCGTCCCATCCTTTACAAACCTCATCTCGAGATGCGCGTAGAATACCGAGCGGTCTTTTTTCAGCATGCGCACATCACACGCCTGCGGCATTCCTGTTTCGAACAGCCGCCTTCGATGCGTATCGTAGCTTGCCTTGTCTTCATCATGGATAGCGCGAGCGAGCGCTTGTTTTACCGGAGCCCGCCGTGCGATACCCAGCATATTCATGGCGGTAAGATTGGTCTCCTGGAAATACCCCTTTTCGTCGATGGTGCAGTAGCCGACCGGGGCCATATCGTACAGGTCGAAATACCGCTCGCGGGCGGCATCCAGCTCTGCCTGTGAGCGGCGCAATTCCTCGTTTTGCATTTCGAGCTCGGCCTGATGCACCCGAAGTTCATGGAGCATCATATCGATCTCACGGGCTGATCTTTTTCGGGTCGGAGCCGGTGCATTCTCATCGTTTTTCCGAACGGCGATCTCGGCGCGCCGGCGAAGCGATAGACCGGTCTTTTGTGAAGCCGTGACATGACGGACTATTTTATCGGACGGCTTCCCTTTTTTCCCCACCATTGAACTCCATTGCTGTCACGGATAATGCCTCACACCGCGGTATCCGGCGATATATTCCCGCGATCGGGAATGTCGATGATCGCGCAGGTTATGCCTATGATGCCGCCTTCATCGCGCAGCGGCTCGACCGTCATATCGAACGAGCGATGACCGGCGGCGGCAAGAACGATCTCCTGCCGAGTCCCGATGCCGCTTTCAAGCACATGCCGCTTGATCGCGCTCAGTATCTCTGCATCCTCTGCCGGAAGCATATCGGCATCGGTCTTGCCGAGAACGGCGTTGAACGGCGGGAATGGATTGTATACCCACGTATATCGCAGTTCGTTGTCCTGATTGAAAACCGATATCCGTGAGCCGTTGAGCGCAACACGCATGCGTTCTTCGTTGAGCCGGAGCGCCGACGCCGCTTCCTTCGCCGCGGAGATATTGACGAATGTGATCACGGCGCCTTCGATCACATTCTCTATCGTGCGGTATGGCTGTATGCGCATCAGATACCATGCGCCCGCAGTTGTCCGTACTTCCTTCTCATACGGGACAAGGCTTTCGAGAACGGCGGTAATGTCGGCCACCATGCGGTCATAGCCGGAAATGTTCAGCACGACATGGGCAACCGAACGGCCCACATCGCTTGCAATGAGATTGATCACCTGCACGGCGGCGGGCGTATACCGCATGATGCGCAGCTCGTGATCGACGAACACCGTCCCGATGCTCGTCCCCGCAAGGAGATTATTCATATCATTGTTCGCCCGTGAAAGGTCGGCGACCTTTGTCTGCATCTCGGCATTGACCGTTGCGAGCTCTTCGTTTATCGACTGCAATTCCTCTTTTGACGTCTCGAGCTCTTCGTTCGCGGACTGCAGTTCCTCGTTGACCGACTGCATCTCCTCGTTCGAGGACGTAAGCTCTTCGTTCGATGTCTGCAATTCCTCGTTGGCCGCCTGAAGGTAGTCCTCGTTCTCCTTGAGCTGCCGGGTAAGCTTTTCGACACGTGAACGCACGTTCGAATCGCTCCCGGCGGTGACCCCATGATGTCCGTTGTGCCTCGCCTTTCCCCTGCTCACCAGTCTCGCATCCGGCAGTTCGGGCCGCTCTTCCAGGACTATCAGGAATAACGGTACTTCGTTCCCCGAAGGGCGTGCGACCGGGCGTATCGTAAGGTCGACCAGCGTGTAATCGCCATTGGTCTTCACACGCAGCCCCGTGCGCCGCACAATCGTTCTCCCGGCAACAGCCTTGTGGAGAGCCGTCGTCAGATCGCGCCTCAAACCTTCGCGCGCCATTTTCAGGATATTGTTGATGCCCGCCGCCCCCGAGGATGGTTCCAGGTATTGCCCGGTGCGTCCATGGAGATAGAGAATATCGCCGAAATGGTTGACGAGCACGCCGGGCGCCGTGACCTGCAGGAGCGCATGTTCGGTGAACTCGCGCAGCGTCTGCCGTCCGATATCCGCCGCATCACCGGCAGCGAGGGGGACGATCTTTTCGCTCGTCACCATGGGCGCGAAGCTCATCGCGGAGCGGGCGGGCGAACCGTCCTTACGTTTATAAAGTTTTGATCTGCGCTCAGCGGCGGCGAACAGATCGCCGAACTCGCCCACCGTCTCCGATGTGCCGAGGAATAATATCCCGCCGGGGTTGAGCGCGTAGTGGAAGAGGGGTATGATCTTCTTCTGCAGTTCCGGCCCCAGATAGATGAGCAGATTGCGGCAGCTGATAAGATCGATCCGTGAGAACGGCGGGTCCTTGATCACATCCTGTTCGGAAAAAACCAGCATGTCGCGTATGCTTTTGTGGATACAATATGCGCTCCCGTCAGGCTCGCGGGTAAAAAAGCGCGCGAGACGTTCCGGTGAGATATCGGCGGCTATGCTCGCCGGATAAATGCCGGCGCGTGCCGTGCGTATAGATTGACCATCGATGTCGGTCGCGAATATCTGTACCCTGAAATCCCGCTTAAGCGCTTCGATACGCTCCGCGAGCAGTATCGCGATGGAATACGGCTCTTCTCCGGTGGAACAGCCAGGCGACCACACCCGTATTACCGCATCCGATCTCTTGCCGGAAAAGAGCGCGGGGATGATCTCATTTTCAAGCGCCTTGAACGCTTCCGGATCGCGAAAGAAATTCGTGACACCGATGAGGAGGTCCCGAAAAAGCGCGTCCACCTCTTCCGGGGTCTGCTGAAGGAATTTGACATAGTTGCTTATCGATTCTATCTGATGCACGGCCATGCGCCGTTCGATGCGCCGATTGACGGTGTTCGGTTTGTAGTGTGAAAAGTCATGGCCGGTCTGAGCGCGCAGCAGTATGAATACCTTTTTAAGCACCGCATCAGGGAACACTATCGATGCGCCCGAATGGGATGATGTTCCCCGCATATGTCCTGCATACGCAAGGAGATGTTCGGGCATTTCCGCAGGCGGAAGTACATAGTCCGCGATGCCGCCCGCGATGGCGCTCTTCGGCATGCCGTCATATTCCGCCGACCCGGGACTTTGCACCATGACAAGACCGCCCTCCGCCTTGACCGCGCGCATACCGAGCGTACCGTCGCTGCCGGTGCCGGAAAGGACTATGCATACCGCGCGCTCCCGCTGATCGAGCGCAAGAGAACGGAAAAAATAATCGATGGGCAGGCGCTGCCCGTGCGGTTCGGCGGGTTCAAGCAGATGAAGCGCCCCGTCGAGGAAGGCCATATCGCGGTTGGGCGGGATGATGTACGCGCAATTCGGCTCAACGATCATCCCGTCAGTGACTTCAACGACCCGCATCGGTGTATATCGCTGGATTATCTCGCCGAGAATGCTTTTATGGTCCGGCGCGAGATGCTGCACGAGAACGAATGCCATGCCGCTTTTCGTGTCCGCCATCGCTGAGAAAAAAGCCTCGAACGCCGCGAGACCGCCCGCCGACGCGCCGATACCCACGATGGGAAACCCCGGACGTGCTGTGCCGCCGTCCGAACGCGCTGCCGGCTTATGCACAAGTGCTTCATGCAGCTTGGGCTTTGCTGCTGCTTTCTTACCGAATGATGTTTTTTTCTTTTTCATTGCACCCTGCAAAGTCCTTCTTTACATCAACAGTACAGTCATTCAGGGATTTGTGCAAGCAAAAAATAGATCTCAAGCTGCCGCCTCACTTTCATGTGTTTAAAATATTAACATGGGTTCCCTATGATCAATGTGTTCGCATGGTCATGCGTTTTGATCACGGCGGGAAGGGCTTGACGGCACCCCCCGTATAGCCGTATACTGTAAAGCACAGTCAGTACGGTGGAAGCAAATGTGGGACACTATTCCTTATCGCACTTTTGGCTCGATCGCGTGTCGCAGAACCAATTCCGTACACAAGCACAAAAAACGCAACGGCCCATCCCGAGTACCGTTTCATTCCCGCGAAGAGGACGGACTGCCGGCAGGTTTAAATTTTAAGTCGCGAGGGATCGTTGAGGAACGCACATGAAACTCCTCGCCCGTCCGTATATACGCTTTGGTATAGCGCTGCTGGCTGTCGGTGCGGGGGCGATGCTGCGCTATTTTTGTACGCTCTGGGTCGGACCGGGACTCCCCACCTATGTGACATTCTTCCCGGCCGTAATGCTTGCTGCTATCATGGGCGGATTCTGGCCCGGCGTCGCCGCCACTCTTGTTTCGGCACTGACGGCGGATTTCTGGCTTCTGACGCCGATGGGATTGGGCATTCGCAGCCTCGTCGATGGCGTCGGTATGCTGCTCTTCATCGCCATGGGCGTATTCATCAGCCTGCTCGCCGAACGTTACCGCCGTATCCGCGACTCATTGTTTGTGCTTGTCACCGCCCGCACACAGGAATTGGACGACGCATATGAAGTCCTCAAGCAGCAGATAAAGATCATCGACCCCGTTCGCGCCGAGGTCATCCTTGAGGAGATGCAGCGCGTTCTCAAGGCGAGGCGGGGCGAAGTACATCCACCTCCCTCTCCTGCCATCATCGGGCTTAAGCGAGCGCCCTCGATCATCGGTGTGGCCGTTGCTTTCATGGGAATTCTCGTTCTCATCGGATGGATGTTCGGACTGACGATGATAACGAGCGTTCTACCCGGCCTGAACTCGATGAAAGTAAATACGGCGCTTTGTTTTGTCTCGTGCGGTGCAGCACTCGTCTTCCGCGAAAAACGATATTTTCGCTTCGCGTTCGCCGTACTGCCGCTTGCTGTCGGTGCGATCACCATTCTCGAGTACATGACCGGAATAAATGTCGGCATCGATCAGCTCATGTTCCGCGATCCGGGGAACACATTGACGGAATTCCCCGGGCGTATGGCGCTCTTCACTGCGTGCAGCTTTCTTTTTATTTCCATCTCAATCATCCTTCTCAGGACGCGATTTGCCCCGGCGCGGCTTTCCGGACAGATACTCGCTCTGGGAGCGGGCATCATCGGATTCATATCGTTACTGGGATACATCTATGGCGATAAGGAGCTGTACCGATTGGTCGGCGCTTCGGAAATTGCGCTCTCCACGGCGGCGGCATTCGTTGCGCTCGCTGCCGGGCTCATACTCGCGCGGGATGATGGCATATCCGCCATTGTGACGGGCAGCGGACCGGGTTCTGAACTCGCCCGATGGCTTTTACCGACGGTCATTCTTATACCGGCGATACTCGGCTGGCTGGCGGAACAGGGTGTCACGCACGGATGGTACGGGGAACGGCTTGACACGGGACTGCTCGCCCTCGCCATGATAATATCGCTCGCGGTCGTAGCGGGATGGAGCGCACATCTCATCAGCCGCGCCGACAGATCGCGCCGGGAGAACGAGGCACATCTTCATAACCAGGCAAAGCTCATGGACCAGTCCCACGATGCGCTTATCATCCGTGAGGTGAACGGCGCGATCCGTTTCTGGAATGGCGGTGCCGCATCGCTTTACGGCTGGACGGCTGCCGAGGCGCTCGGCCAGCGCATTCATGTGCTCTTGCATACCGAGGGATTACCGGCGGACAATGATGCGACTCTTGCTCGCGTCGGCCATTGGGAGGGTGAGTTGACGCATCGGAGACGCGGCGGGGACCGCGTTATCGTTGAATCAAGCAAAACGGCAATGCCCATTGACGGCGGCGTACTTGTGCTGGAAAGCAATCGTGACATTACCGGGCGCAAACGCGATGAGGAGGAGCTTCGCACCATCGCCGAAGATCTTAGGCGCTCGAACAAAGACCTTGAACAGTTCGCATATGTCGCATCGCATGACCTGCAGGAGCCGCTGCGCGCCGTTGCGGGATTTCTGGGGCTGTTAAAGAAGCAGTACGGGGAATCGCTCGATGCCGCGGCGCGGGAATATATCGACGTGTCGGTGCAGGGCGCCGAACGGATGCAGAGGCTTGTACTCGACCTTCTTTCGTATTCGAGGATAGGCACTGTGGGAAAGGAATTCGCACCCGTGCCGCTCAGGGATGCCGTCGATGAAGCACAGGCATTGCTTCAGTTCGCGATCAGGGAAAACAATGCCGTTATCACCTGCGGGGAGCTGCCGGAAGTGCATGGCGACAGAACGCAGCTGACGAGACTGCTTGAGAACCTTATCGGCAATGGCGTGAAATTCCATGGCCCGCGCACCCCTGAGATATGCATCAATGCCGCCCATAGGGACGACGGATGGGTGATCAGCGTACACGATAATGGGATAGGCATAGAGAAGCAGTATTTTGACCGAATTTTTCTTATATTCCAAAGGTTGCATTCCCGTTCGGTATATTCCGGGACCGGCATAGGGTTGGCGGTATGCAAGAGGATAGTGGAGCATCACAACGGATCGATATGGCTGGAATCGGTGCCCGGGGAAGGCTCGACATTTTTTTTCTCCATTCCTGACAGAGGAGGCGGCGCATGAACACAGGATCGGCCCGGCCGATACAGATTCTGCTCGTCGAGGACAGCCCCTCCGACGCGAAGCTCACCATGACGGCGCTCAATCTCGCCAAGGTCGCGAACGGCATGCACCACGTCGATGACGGCGTCAAGGCGATGCAGTATCTCAGGCGCGAAGGCGAGTATGCGGATGTACCCCGCCCGGACCTTATTCTCCTCGATCTGAACCTCCCCCGCAAGGACGGCCGCGAAGTGCTTGCCGAGGTGAAGAACGACCCTGCCCTCAGCACCATACCGGTCGTAGTGCTCACGTCTTCCGGCGCGGAACAGGATGTACTCCGATCGTATCAGCTTCACGCGAACTGCTACGTCACCAAGCCGGTGAAGTTCGAGGATTTCATCAATGTCGTTCAGTCGATCAGACATTTCTGGTTCTCAGTCGTTGTGTTCCCGGTGAACGAGTGAGGCAATGGATGCACACATGAGCGATGCGGTCGTACGTATACTCCTTCTCGAGGACAGCCCCTCCGACGCGGCATTCATCCGGCACAGTATTGCCGAGGTACGGGGCGCCTCCTTTGAAGTCACATTGGTGGAATGCGTGAGCGACGCCGTATCGAGGCTCCGCGACGGCACATTCGACGTCGGACTCCTCGACCTCACGCTCCCCGACAGCTCCGGCGCCGAAACGTATGTGCGCATCCAGAAAGCGGCGCCGTATCTGCCCATCGTCGTGTTCACGGGATTATCCGATGAGGCTATCGGCATGGAGGCCATACGCTGCGGCGTTCAGGATTATCTCGTCAAAGGCACGGCTGACGGAATGACCATAGCGCGTGTGATACGCTACGCCATCGAACGCAAACAAATGGAAGAAAAGCTCAAACGCTCGCATGCCGAACTGGACGATCTCGTTCAGAAGCGCACGGCGAAACTTCTCGATATCAACCAGGCACTTGACACGGAAATAATCATCCGAAAAAAAGCGGAAGAAGAGCTGCGCATGCACCGCGATCAGCTTGAAACGCTCGTCGAGGAACGGTCGAAGGACCTCCGGGAAAGCGAAAAACGGCTGCAGCTGCTCTATGATGAGGTCTCGCTCGCGAATGCATCGCTTACCGAATCTCGATCCGCCGCTGTTGCGCTGATGAACAATGCCATAGCGGCAGGGCAGGAACTGGAAACCGTCAATGCAAAATTACGCGAGAGCGAGGAGCGGCTCAATCGCGCGCAGGAAATAGCGCGCCTCGGCAGCTGGGAGCTCGATCTCATAACCAACCGTATACACTGGTCGGACGAAGTGTACCGGATATTCGGGAAAGCCCCTCAGGAAATGACCGTCACCTACGAGATATTCCTCGATATGGTTCACCCGGACGATCGCGTACGGGTGGACGCCGCGTATTCCGGCTCGATACGCGAGGGACGCGATTCCTATCAGGTAGAGCACCGCATTCTGCAGAAAAGCGGTGAGATCAGCACGGTGCTGGAAAAGTGCCGGCATATTCGCGACGAATCGGGACGCATCATCCGATCGGCAGGCATGGTGCAGGATATCACGGGGATAAAGGCCGCCCAGGAGATCATTGCACGCCAGGGCCGCGTACAGAAGGGCATCAATCGGATTTTCAGGGAGGTCATGTGGGTCGATACGGAGGAGGAATTAGGCGCCGCTTGCCTTGCCACCGCATTGTTCGTCACCGACAGCAAGATCGGTTTCATCGGCAGAGTCGGCACGGACGGCCTGTTTCATGACATGGCCATTATCGGAACGGAGATGGACTGCGGCATGATCGACGGCACGGGACATCGAAAACCGCCGGCAAATTTGATCATACGCGGGCTGTACGGACGCGTACTTACCGAAGGTATCGGATTGTTCTTCAATAGTCCTTCGTCGCATCCGGACCGCACCGGCATACCGGAGGGGCACCCGCCTTTGAGCGCGTTTCTCGGCGTGCCGCTCAAACATGAAGACCGCGTCTACGGAATGATAGCCGTGGCGAACCGCGACGGCGGCTACTGCGCCGAGGATAAGGAGAATCTTGAAGCCCTCGCGCCGACCATCATGCAGACGATACTGCACAAGCAGGCAGAACGCGCGCTCAGACAGAGTGTGAGTCATTTTGAGCTTCTGGCGAAAACCGCGGGCGAACTTCTTCATGCGCAGAACTCCCGGGACGCCGTCGAATCGCTCTGCCGGGAGGTGATGCAGAAACTGGACTGCCAGGTCTTCATCAATTTCCTCGTCGATGAGAATACGAACAGACTTCGTCTGAACGCGTACGCCGGCCTCAGCGATGAGGATGCAAAACGCATCGAATGGCTCGATCTCGGTGTCTCCGTCTGCGGATGCGTGGCCCGCGACGGCTGCCGCATCGTGAGTGAACATATCCCGACAATACCCGATGAACGCACCGATCTCGTGCGGTCGTTCGGGCTGATGGCATACGCCTCTCACCCGATGTTCGGCACCGGGGGCAAATCGATCGGCACGCTGGCGTTCGGCGCAAGGAATCGCGAGACGTTCACCGAGGATGAGCTTTCGCTCATGAAAGCCATCACCGATCAGGCCGCAGTGGCCATGCTTCGCCTGAAAGATGAGGATGATCTGCGCCGGGCAAAAGACGAACTGGAATCGCGCGTTTTTGAGCGCACGGCGGAACTCGAGGTCGTCAACGAGCGCCTCGTGTGCGAACTGAACGATCGAAAGATAGCCGAGGAAAAAGCGAGACTGCTTGAGATAAACCTCCAGCATGCGGAAAAGATGAAATCCCTGGGTATACTGGTCGCGGGCATCGCGCATGAGATCAATAACCCCAATCAGTATATCATCACAAGTCTTTCACTGCTTAATGACGCCTGGGCGAGCATAGAACCGATATTGATCGAATACTATCGGAACAACGGCGATTTCCTTATTGCCGGGCTTTCGTTCGGCGAACGCGCCGCCACGATACGCGAGATGTTCGAAAAAACCGTGCAAAGCAGCTGGAAGATAAAATCGATCGTCGAAAGCCTGAAAGGATATTCGAGGAAAGAACCGTCGCTCCTCGCTGAAGCGGTCGATGTGAACCTCGTTATCGACAACGCCCTTTCGCTCATCGAAGGCTCGCTTAAAAAGACCACTGCCGGCATCATCATGGACCGCGACGGACGGCTGCCAGCGGTTCGCGGCAATCGTCTGCAGATCGAGCAGGTGATGGTCAATATCATCACCAACGCGTATCAGGCGCTCATACACCCCGATCAGCATATCTATCTGACGACGAAGCTCGACAATGCGGGTAATGTCCAGATCATAGTGCGCGACGAGGGCAGGGGTTTTACCGACGAGGAGCTCGGCAATGTCATGACACCGTTCTTCACCACGAAACGGGAGAGCGGCGGCATGGGATTGGGCCTGTTCATCAGTTCCGCGATCGTCAAGGAGCATAGAGGCACTATCGCTTTCTCATCAGAGGCAGGGAAAGGCACGATGGTGCAGATATCCCTGCCGGCAGCTCGATAAATTTTCTGAAGGATGGAGTACGCCATGGACACGATACTTTTCCCGCAGGACCCCATACTCATCGTCGACGATGAGACGTATGTAGTCGAAAGTATTTCACTCGCGCTCGCGGCGTCCGGGATAACAAATACGATCATCTGTTCCGATTCGCATGATGTGGCGGGGATACTGGCTTCCCGTCCCGTGGAACTCATGATACTTGACCTTACCATGCCGCGTATCGGCGGCGAGGAAGTGCTTGAAGCCACGGTAAAAGACTTCCCGCAGGTGCCGGTCATCATCGTCACCGGTACGAGCGAGCTCGGTGTCGTTGTCCGCTGTATGAAAGCGGGTGCCGCAGATTATCTTCTGAAGCCCGTCGAAAAAAGCCTCCTTATCGCCACTGTAAAGAGCACAATGCGGATGAACGAACTCGAACGCGAGAACCGCCTGCTCGTGGAAAGCGTCGGCGCCGGTCCGCGTCGACCGGAATATTTCAGCGGTATCATCACCGAAAGCGAGCATATGCGTGCGCTGTTCAAATATATCGAATTGATAGGCCCCTCCGGACAACCGGTGATCATTACCGGGGAAACAGGGGCGGGCAAGGAGCTCGTTGCACGCGCAGTGCACAAGGCAAGCGGGCGTGCCGGGCAGCTCATAGCGGTGAACGTGGCGGGCCTCGATGATATGATGTTCTCCGACACGCTATTCGGACACCGTAAGGGGGCCTTCACCGGCGCGGATACGGTTCGCACCGGTCTTATAAAAGAAGCCGCGGGGGGAACGCTCTTCCTCGATGAGATAGGCGATATAACACAGCAGTCGCAGGTAAAATTGCTGCGTCTCCTTCAGGAGCGCGAATATTATCCATTGGGCTCCGATATGCCGCTTCGATCGGACGCGCGCATCATCGCCGTCACCAATAAGGACATAGCCAAGGCGCAGGAATCGGGCGAGTTCAGGAAGGACCTCTATTACCGCTTCGCAGCGCATCGCATCCATGTGCCGCCGCTCAGGGAACGGCATGAAGATATACCGGCGCTTGTCGACCATTTCATGCAGAAGGCGGCGGACGAGCTCGGAAAAAAGAAGCCGTCGTACCCGCCCGAACTGATACCGCTCCTTAAGGTACACAAATTCCCGGGCAACGTACGGGAACTTGAGATGATGATACACGACGCGGTAAGCCGCCACGAGTCGCATGTGCTCTCGCTCGGTTATTTCAAGGAGCGCATCATGCCCGACGTGTCGGAGAACGACCTCCCGCTCATGCAGGCAGCCACCTCCATAGACCTCTGCGGCGAACACTTCCCGTCGCTGCGCGAAGTGGAAGAGGTGATGATCGCCAAATCGATGGAGCGGTCATCGCACAATCAGGGTGTCGCCGCGAAACTGCTCGGGATAACGAGGACAACATTGAATATCAAGCTGAAAGCCCTCAACGCACGGAAAGGGAAATAACCGTTCTCCGCAAACAACTATTTCCGTGCTGACATGCATCTGTTCCCCGGATTGCTCGCTTACTTAACATGGGTTGCTGAAGCTGTTATCATACTGCACTGAGCGGGCAGCTAAAACACAGCGAATACCCCCGGATTACCGGCATACAATGACGATCCCGCACCACCGCTCCTTCGTGGTATGCTTGTTGCATATACATATGAAGATGTCACATTCGAATGGAGTCGGCGTATGGATGAGCAACAATGTGAATGCTGCGGCAGGATGAATTCACGCCTCTTCGACGCCAGCCGCTACAGCGACGATTGTGTGTTCGTATGCGGCAGCTGTCTCCTGCGTATAATGTTCGTCATCTCAAAAGAGGAAGGAAGCCCCGGTGACATCATCACGAAAACGGTCTGCAGGGATTGTGCAAAGAATACCTATGGGAATAGGATTTTCCACACAGCATCGGGGTCGCATGAGAAATCGTCAGAATGAGGTCAACGTGTCATTATTCATGGAAAAGACCGGCCGGTTGTCGATGAATACCACAGATGACCATATGCCGCATGCGACTGCCGCGCCGATGCCGTTCATCAACGTACGGTCCAATAATATCTGGGCCGATGAGGTGCGGAAGCATCTTGCTTTTGCGGACCTTGCCGGACGCACCCCGTTCGCGACACTCTGTGTCTCCCGCGACGGGACGATACTCTACGCGAACCGCGGGAGCTGGCTCCTGCTCTCGCACTGGAAATGCGAAGCGGGGAAGTCCGTGCCGTTCGAATGGACAGCCCATGTGAACAATGTGTTCATACATTCCGAGACGATAGAGATCGAAGAACAGATAGGGATAAAGACCATACAGATCGTACTTGTCCCTTCCACCGATCTCGGCACCGTCTATCTCTTCTGCATCGATATCACCGAACGCAAAACGGCGGAGCAGAAGCTCATCCTCGGCTCGCAGGTGTTCGACAACGTCGTAGAGGCGGTGATGATCACCGATGCGGACGGGCGTATACTCGATGTCAACAATGCCTTCAGCGCCATCACCTACTATACACGCGAGGATATTCTCGGGGAGAACGTGAACATACTCAGGTCCGGCCGTCATGATGACGGTTTTTATCGATCGATGTGGAATGCCGTGATACGTAACGGCAACTGGCAGGGCGAGCTTTGGGACCGCCGGAAGAACGGGGAGATATACCCGAAATGGATGTCCATCAGCGCAGTGGCAGGGGTCAACGGTCGCTCATCGCGGTATGTCTGCCTTTTTTCCGATATTTCAACGCTCAAGCAGACACAGGAACAGCTCTACAATATGGCGCACTACGACAGTCTGACGGGGCTGCCCAACAGAAGGAATTTCCTTGACCGACTTGAACTTACGCTCGAGCATGCTGCGCGGAGCGGCGAGACGGTGGCCGTTATGTTCATGGACCTCGATGATTTCAAGTTCATCAACGATCACCTCGGCCATGCCGCCGGCGATGCGCTTCTCCGCGAGGCCGCGGTACGCCTGCGCCAAAGCGTCCGCGAGGCCGATACGGTCGCCCGCATGGGCGGTGATGAATTCACCGCGATACTGCCGACGATCGACAATTCGAGGAACGCCCTCTCCATCGCGCAGAAGATTCTGGGGTCCATTGCCGCACCGATGACGGTCGAGCGCCGTGAGATCACGGTCACGGCCAGCATCGGCATCGCCATCTATCCCGACGATGCGAAGGAGGCGGGATCGCTCCTGCAAAATGCGGATACCGCCCTCTATCGGTCGAAAGAGCTCGGCAAGAACAGCCACCAATTCTTCTCGCTTGAGATGAACACGAAGGCCATGGAACGTCTTACGCTGCAGACGCAATTGCGTCACGCGCTCACGGCGAATGAATTCCTGGTATACTATCAGCCGCAGATACATTCCGCGGACGGACGACTCGTCGGTTTGGAAGCGCTTGCCCGGTGGCAGAACCCGGACGGCATAATCATAAGCGCGGAGAAATTCATCGATATTGCCGAGGAGACCGGGCTCATCCAGGAGATCGGGGATCTGGTGCTCCGGGAGGTCTGCCGGCAGGGCACAAGCTGGATCAACGCGGGAATTCCGCCCCTGCGTATCGCCGTCAATATATCCGCGACACAGCTGAAACAAACCGATTTCGTTGAACGTATAGAGACGATACTCGCTGAGACCGGGTTTTCGGCCGAGCATCTGGAGTTCGAGCTCACTGAGAGAGTGCTCATCGAGGCCGCACCGGAAACACTGCGGAAGATCGCGCGGCTTAAGGCCATGAAGTCGACCATTGCCGTCGATGATTTCGGCACGAAATATTCATCCCTCTCCTGTCTGACGAAGCTGCCCATCGACCGCCTGAAAATAGACCGTTCGTTCATCCACGACCCCATGTCCGTGAGCGACCTGGCGATAGCGGCAGCGATCGTGGCCATGGGGCGGAGCCTTAACCTTGGGGTGATCGCCGAGGGCGTGGAAACGGAAGCACAGGCGATAATGCTTCGCGAGCATGGGTGCGAACTCATCCAGGGTTTCTACTGCAGCGCAGCGGTATCACCGTCGGAGCTGTATCCGATGCTCATGAACGGCGGCTGTAAACAAGATAACGGTGTGAGAAGTGATGCCTATGTCAGCTGAATTAGTAATGACAGTCTCCCCCGATTGGAAGGAGCTTGAGCGTGTCAACAGTACCGCTTTTGAGTTCCTGCGAAAGCAGCATCTGACCGATGAGTGCGTGAACCGCTTTACCATGGTCATCTGCGAACTTGTCGAAAACGGCATCAAGTACGGCAGCCGCGAATTGAACGGCGCTACCGTGCAGGTGCAGATCAGGATAACAGAGAATAACTTCACGGTAGAGGTGAGCAACCCGTTCAATGCGAGTTCGCTGCCGTTCCTCCATGAACTTGACCATACGCTCCAGTGGGTGCGCGGATTTCAGGACCCGTTCGAAGCATACCTGGCGCGGATGAAAGCAATATCCCACGAAGCGCCGGAAGCGAATAAAAGCGGGCTCGGCATAGCACGGATAGCGTACGAGGGCAGGGCATCGCTTGATTTCTTTGTCAACGACAACAATACGCTCAATGTATCGGCAGTTGCGATCATCGAGTAAACGGGGGTAGCCTGTGGTCAGTGAACGTTTCGACAATGACATGCTGCATATCGAGCTCACGCAGGACGATGCAACGGTGACGGTGCATTTTCAGGGGAAAAGCATATTGCGCAACCCCGCGGAGTTCCTCATGCCGATCGTGTTCAACACGCTTGTGAAAGCGAAGGGCCAGGGAAAACGGCTCGTGCTGAATTTCTGCGATCTGCTCTATATGAATTCATCCACCCTCACGCCAGTGATCAAGGTGCTTGAACAGGCCCGTATCGGCGACGGCGAAGTGACCATACGATACAAGAAATCGCTCAAATGGCAGGACATATCGTTCTCCGCCCTTTCCATTTTCCAGACGCAGGACCATCGAATACAGATCGAAGGGGTAGACCCATGATGCAGCAGACACCGCCGGTACTCGATGCCGTGCTCACCTCGGGGACACGACATATCGATGTGAAGGCGCGCTTCGCCTCCGCACACTCCATCCTGGTGGAGGTCGAGGACGGGATCGGCGAGGATATCGAGGGGCTATCGCTGCGTATGGACGGCAAGACCATCGATCTCGGACCCTGCCGGCTTATCCGTGAACCGTTGCTTTCCGACCCCCTGCGCCGCGCGATCCCTGCCTGCACTATGTTCGATTTCCGTTCGCTTTTTTTCCGGGCGCATGTCGAGTCGATCACGGCGGAATCGCTCGGGCTTACGCTCATGCTGCGCTACAAGGACGATATCGACCCATCGTTCAAGAACTACGTCACCGACATCACCTACGATATCAATACCTATAAGAATCGCCTTGACAGGCTCGATGCGGAGAACGAGAACGAGCCGGCGAACGTGCGCGAGGTCGTCGAGAACCACATCCTTAACGGCATGGGCGCGAAACTCATGACGTATCTTGACACCCGCTTGGATGATCTCAAGAACATCACGCGTAATTTCAATGCCATCGAGCATGAGCACCACGGATTCTATTTCCGGCGGCAGCTCTGGAACGTACTTCTCAATGTGCCGATCATGGCGCGCACCAATCTGAAGCCGCGGGGGTACGCCGGCGACGCTGAGATGATGCGCATGATCTATCAGAACGGGTATGAGGGAGATTCGATGTTCGGCCGTATCCTCCACAAACATGCCATGGCCCAGCCTGCGGCACAGGCGGTACGCAACAGGCGGGCAAGCCTCGCGAACACGTTCCATGCACATGTGAACGCTCCCGCCCATCAAGGCACGGGGACGATACGCGTGCTTTCCGTTGCATGCGGGCCGGCCTATGAGATCGGAGATATCCTGAGAACACCGGATGATGCCGCGCGGATACATTTCTCGCTGCTCGATCAGGACCAGCAGGCCCTCGTAGAAGCGGACTGCATGGTGAGGACGATAGAAAAAACGATCGGCGTCCCCGTTGCGGCGGATTTCATCCGAGAGTCGGTGCGCACCATGCTCTCAAGCGATAAGCTCATGCAGCAGTGGGGCAGTTTCCATTTCATCTACTCGATGGGCCTCTTCGACTATCTCACCGCCCCCACCGCTGCCGCGGTTCTGAAAAAGCTCTATCATCTGCTGAAACCGGGCGGAAAAGCGGTCATCGGTAACTTCCGAGTTGATAATCCCAGCCGTTATTTCATGGAGTATTGGCTCGACTGGAAAATAATACTCCGATCCGAGGATGAATTGATGCAGCTCGCCGCCGGCATCCCCGGGGCAGAAGTGTCAGCCCACTGTGATGACACCAATATTCAGCTGTTCCTTCATATAAAAAAGCCCGCCGATGCCGGATGACGGTATGGCACACCGCAACACAAATATCGGATCCCATGCCCACGCCAGGGCTCTACCCGAAACCGATATAGCGAAGGCGATAGACACCGGCGATTTCGACCACTACCGCTTCGTGATTCTGCATGACTGGCTGCGCACGTTGTGCCTGCTTGCCGCAGCGATGGTGCCCTTGTTCTTCATGCTCGATGTGTTCATGATGCCGCGCTCACTCTTGCCGCGTTTCGCCGTCTACCGCGCCATTTCGATGGCCCTCGTGCTCGTGCAACTCGTCATGATCCGCCACCAGAAGCCGGGGCGCCGCATGTTCCTGCATGCATATCTCATGTCAACGCAGATCGGTCTTATCATCACGCTCATGACCATTGACCTCGGGGGCTTCAATTCAAGCTATTACGCCGGTCTTAATCTTGTCATTATCGGTGTCAATCTTCTCATGCCGTGGCGGTCGGTGCATTCAGGGGTGAACGCTGCGGTAACAATCGTGCTGTATGCGGCGTGCAATCTCATCGCCGGGCGCACATTCCAGCCTGCGATATTCCTCAACAACCTGTTCTTTCTTACCGCCACATCGATAGTCGTTACCTGCATAAGCTACGTTCGTTTCAGGCTTATCAAGAACGAGTTCGTACTGCTCCTTCAGGTGAAAAAAACACGCGATGCGCTGTGGAGCGAAATGGAGCTCGCTAAACGCATCCAGACCGCGCTCTTACCCAAAGCACGGTCCATACGCGGCTATAAGGTGGCGACGGTCATGCTCCCCGCCAGGGAAGTCGGCGGAGACTACTTCGATATCATCGAAACAACGACGGGAGAACGATGGATAACCATCGGTGATGTGTCCGGACACGGTGTGGACTCGGGGCTGATAATGATGATGGCGCAGACAAGCATCATGACCGAGATAAAAAGCTGCCAGTCATGCCGCCCCGCGGATGTCCTTCGGGCGGCGAATGTCGTGCTCAGGGAGAATATCGCGAGACTCAGTTCGAACCATTACATGACGCTCACGATCATGGAGCTCGATGACGACCATGTCACATTCGCGGGACATCATCAGGACATCATGACATCCCGCTTCGCCGACCACAGCATTTCCGCCATACCCACGAGCGGCACATGGCTCGGTATCGCGGATAATATCGATGAACATCTCCAGATGACCACGATCGATCTTGCGGTAAACGATATGATACTGCTGTTCACCGACGGTGTCACGGAAGGGACGAACAGCACGGGGGAGATGTTCGGCCAGGAGCGGCTTAAGTCGGCGTTCGAGCGTCACGCCAACAATTCTCCGCAGTTGGTACTGGAGCGCATCCTCTCCGAGGTACAGGCGTTCCAGACCGAACAGGAAGACGATATATCGCTCGTACTGATACAAAGATCACCGCAGTGATATGAACGAACAGGAACGGAGGAATGGAAAAGTATGAAGATCAGAAAAAAAAAGCGCGTACACCTTACCCACTACCTCAGGGTGTTCAACGCATCGGGCGGCGCACCGGTCGGCCAGCTCGTTGACATTACACCAGAGGGGCTCATGCTTATCAGCGACACCCCGGTCGATATCGGATTGACCATGACCATGCGCATGTCGCTGCCGGAGAACGCGATGAACAGCAGAATGATCGTTTTTGGCACCCAGAGCAAATGGTGCCGGAAGGACGGCGGCGGCAAATACTACAGCATGGGATTCACCATTACGGATATAACACCGAAGGAGATGCTGATCATGCAGGAACTCACCAGGAATTTCCGCCGGGATCATTTTGATGAGATACCGGATATCGGTCCGCGCATATAGCAACGCGTACGGTAAAGGGAATACACCGGGGGATGAACAATGCCTTCAATTATCCGCGCTCAACTGAAGCGTCATAACCTCTGCTTCGAGACCGAACTTGAAATAGCGTTCTCAGCCGATTATTACGCCAAGTCGCTCAACATCATCCGGGTGGCGTTGGTGCTCGGCATCATCCTCTATGCATCGTTCGGCGTCCTTGACATCTATATCGTCCCCATCTCCATACAGTATATATGGCTGATACGCTTTGCGATTGTCTGTCCCGTTCTTATCATCGTGTTCCTCCTCACGTTCACCGATATCTATCGAAGGTTCATGCAGCTCATCTTAGCCGCCGTCAGCCTTGTTACCGGGCTCGGCATTGTCGCAATGATAACGATCGCAGTGGAAAAAGAAAGCACGCTTTACTATTATGCGGGGCTTCTCCTCGTCATCATGTGGGTCTATACGATGATACGACTCAGGCTGCTCTACGCCATCATCGTTTGCTGGACCGTCGTCATCGCCTACGAGGCATCGGCGATCTTTTCCCAGAAGATGCTCATGTCGCCGGAATTGGTGACCGGGTTCATCAACAATAATTTCTTCTTCATTTCCGCGAATGTCATCGGCATGTTCGTCAATTACCACATGGAGCGCTACACCAGGAGCGACTTCATGCAACGGCGCATGATCGATGACACCCGGCGGGATCTTGAAGCCGAAAAGGACGAACTCAAAAAGCGAGATCTGAAGATACAGAAAGAGCTTACCATGGCACGGACGATACAGCAGGAGCTGATCCCCGACAAAAGCCCGGTGGACTACATCGCTACGTTCTACAAACCGATGGAAGCAGTGGGCGGTGACATTTTCGATTTTCTATCGTTAGGCGAAGGCAAGATGGGCATATTCATCGGCGACGTATCCGGTCACGGCGTACCGGCAGCGCTCATAACCTCAATGGTGAAAAGCATCCTGAAAGAGGGGCAGCGGTATACCGCCAACCCCGCATCCATGCTCATGCATCTCAACGAAGTGCTCTACAATCAGATCGCGGATAATTTCATGACGGCCATCTATGGCGTCTATCAACCATCGAGCAATGAGCTCGTGTTCGCCAACGCGGCGCATAACCCCCCGTTCATCCTTGTCGATAAGCAGATAAAAAAAATGGAACTCAGGGAGTACACCGGCATGCCGATCGCCATCACCGGC
Organism: Spirochaetota bacterium; assembly: GCA_038043445.1. Lineage (NCBI taxonomy): Bacteria > Pseudomonadati > Spirochaetota > Spirochaetota bacterium. The sequence goes on along the minus strand of JBBTBY010000027.1, from coordinate 118,939 downwards.
AACGATTCGCTTATCGGGTCAAAACAGCATTACCGGAACGTCAGCATAAAACTGCCCAAGAACAGCACGCTGCTCCTGTATACGGATGGTCTGGTCGAGGCAAAGAAAATAGATGATCGGGAAGCCACATTCGAGAACGTGGTCGCGCAGGAATTACAGAACCTGTCGACGTTCCGCAACCATGTGTTCATAGAAAAACTGTACTCACGCCTCGTTGCGTTCCGTGGCATCGACACGTTCGACGACGACATAAGCATCATTGCGCTCGATGTCCAATGATACAATGCACAACTGTTATGCAATCGAACAGGGGTTTTCACCATGTGTGAATCCATAAGAACGCTTCCCTATACTATTTCATCGTTATTAATTGAATATCTGTATGGAACATATCCACCGTATTAATCGTGGTATGCCTTGGTACATTTGTTGCAACTCAATATCTTAGAAGACGACAGAATAATCGCCAGGAGAGCTCACATGGAATCAGCGCTCTGCGAGCATTGCCCGCGTTTCGTAACAAGGTTATATAATGCCGGCCCCGACGACACGGGGCGTTCCATGGTCTGCGGCAGATGTTTTCTGAACATCAAGCGGGGTGCCGATGATGTTGCGCCGATATTCGCTGCATTCTACGACATATCGCTCATCGGGAGGAAGTAATGGCCTCGCCGAAAAAAAAGAAGGCCGCTGCCGTGAGCACTGTATCAACGGCCCAGAATAAGGCTCTTCTCAAAAAACGACCGCCGCACTCTGCGATAGAAAAGGAACAACCGCCGCCCCCGCTCGTGGTCGTTTCCTCCGCGTTCGCCGGAGCGCTCTCCGTATCGCCCATCGTGAGCGATTTTGCCGACCACGCGAGGGAGTTGCCGGACCGATACAACGAGACGTGCCTCACTCTCATGGAACGTGACCCTGAATGGTGTTTTGCCTACTGGGATATTTCCGATGAGGACCGATCGCGGCATGCCACCGATGCGCAGCAGCTGCACATACACATGTATCGGCTTCTCGACAGCGGCAATCAAGATCTGAAATTCATCCATGCGGATATCGAGATCGCCTGCCACTACGGCAGCTGGTATATCATGCTCGGCATGCCGGATAATTATTTTTTCGGGGAGCTCGGATTTCATGCCGCGAACGGCACCTTTATCGTGCTCGCGCGCTCCCGGGTGATACACACCGCCCGCGCGTCCTTCTCAGACAGCCGTGACGACGACTGGATCCCCATCGATGCGTTTTACGAAACGGATACCGCGCATGCAGTGATCGCATCTTCCGGCGACAGCGGCCGGTTCTCACACGTACGTCACGAACGCTTTTCTTCAGATTCGATCTCGTTCGGCAGGGACACGGATATTCCCGGCAGGCCGAAACCCGAGGATGGAAAAACGAATTCTTCCGATGCACAGGTGTAAGGAGGCATGTATGCCCGAGCTGCCTGAAGCCCAGCAGCTCGCCGAGCGTTTTGCCGGCGAGATATTGAACGCCTATATCGAGGATGTTATCGTACACGATCCGCTTATCGGCGAGAATGCCGCTCGTGTGCGGGGACAGAAGATCATCGATATCTCCCGCTACGGGAAAGCGGTCTATCTGCAGCTCTCGCGCGATGCCCTCATTGTACTTCCCTCGGCGCACACACGCATCTATTTCAGTCCTCAACCACTCGCCATCCCCGATGCGCGCATCACGTATAGGACATCACGATCTCTGTTGTACCTGGCGGAAAAAAGCCGCGCGCCGCGCATCCTCTATGTGAACAAAGATGAAACGCCGCTGCCTGACATCGGCGTCGACCCGCTCACCAAGCGATTCAACACCGCAATGTTCCGCCGGCGCCTGAGGACAGCGACATCCACGATACATGACTTTCTCGTCAAGGAGAACATCATCGCCGGCATCGGCTCACGATACGCAAAAGCGATATTGGTACAGACAGAGCTCGATCCAGTCGCCGCAGCGAACAGTCTCCCTCGTGGAAAAACGAAGCAGCTGTTCTGGAACATCAAACGAGTGCTCCGCGAAGCGATGAATGAACAATGCGCATTCACCGAACAGACAGCAGGCATCGGAGAGGAATGATACGAAACCCCGCTGACCCCCGGCGTCAACGGCACGGAGCACGATATGAGATCGAAAGCACGATACACTTCTGACGAAACCGCTCCGATAACGTGCAGTATACAGGTCTCCGCGGACATGAAGGAACGGATAGTGCTCGAGGCGGCGGCGAACAGACGATCGTTCGATTGGGTGGTAAATGAAGCGTTAAAAGATTATATGAACCCGAAGGACAGGCGCAGAAAAAAACGCCACCCCGCGCTGAGATAGATATGTGTTATAGAATGGTTATCTCGCTTGCCCTGACAATAAGCAGGCCCTGCCTGAACCTGATGGAAAGTGCTTTTCTGTACTCCTGCCACCATGCCGTATCAACGGTCTCGGTCATCACCTCATAGATAACTATATCGTCATGTATGGTGGACATCGACGGCGTCTCTTTCCAAAGCCCCGCAGCGGGGGAGCGGCGATAGGTCGTAATTCCGCCGAAGCGCTCTGCAAGATCGTTGGCGACCTGTGCATATTCCCTGTGCGGGAATTTTCTCCTCGCGTTGTCGTACAACGGAAGAAGGATCTGTATCAGATGCATATTGCCCCCATTTTCTTACACATTCGGCAAAGCATAGAGCACCCGTTCCCGACAAGACGGGCAGTTCTTTGCGAGCCCGCAATGAATATCTGTTGCTGTAATCAGCGATCCATGCTGTTCCCCCTGCCAGCCCTCATTCGTTCCGCCGCTTTTCCCGAATAACGCCGTATGATGACCACGATGACGATCGTAACAGCTATGACGAGGACGATGAGTATCCAGGGAGTGCCGTTACCGTGCTTCGGCGCACCATCGGATATCGTCGTCTCCACAGGCACCATATCCGCTGCCTGCCGTGACGGACGCTCAACACCGAGACTAGTGCGCGTAATGCCGTATTTTTTCGCCGCAGCGTCGGCAATGGCTTCGGTCCCATCAGTGATCCCCTCGGTCATCTTCGACGCCTTGAACAGCGGCCGGACGGTATTGTGGAGGATGTTCTTAGCAGCAGCATCGGGCAATGCGTCCTTCAGCCCGTGTCCGGTCTGAATGCGCATGCGCCGTTCCTTTACGGCAATGAGAAAGAGTATGCCGTTGTCCTTGCCCGCACGGCCCACGTTCCACTTCCTGAACAACTCGACATTGTATGACGCGAGGTCCTCCCCTTCGAGCGACGGAATGATCGCAACCGCGATCTGCGCCGTCGTTCGCGTATCGAGCGCCGTGAGAAGTTTCTCGAGATAATCATGATACGCGCCGTCAAGGATGCCTGCCGAGTCGGTCACATAGCCGTCATACACCGGATACGTTGCGGGGAACAACGAGCACGATGATACGACCGCGACGATGAGCGACCGGAGGATCATATTCATAACGATGTCCTTAGGCGAGATAACACATCATAATCTGTGCGACATCGTTTGTCAATAAAATACATCGACCCAAATCCTCACGCAAGTATCCGCCGCAGTGACGGTTCAATGCCGTCCGCCATTCGCAGAAAACCGAGATCGGTGGGATGGACGCCATCCACCGTGCATTCATCGAAATCATCCCCGAGGAGCGGTGAACCGTCAAGAAAATGGATGTTCGCATCCCCGTGTGTGCGAAGCTCTTCAACAAGCGTGCGCTGAAAAACGAGACGCTCATCCCTGTCCCTGGTCGGACTGATATTCTCATGCGCGTATCGTATCCGCGATATGACAAGTATCGGCGTTGCCGGATGTTTCGCGCGCAACGTTCCAATGAAAGCAGGAAGTGTCGTACGGTACAGCTCCGCCGAAACGCAATTCGCCTCATAGTCGAGAACGAATAAACGCGGGCGTTCTATCTGCGCGATCACGTCCGCTACCTCACGTTCACCGCGTCCATTCCCGGAAAAACCGAGATTGATGAACTCCGCATCGATGCGTCTGCTCAGGATGTTCGTATAGCACATCCCCGGACGCGCTGCGCATCCTCCCTGCGTTATCGATGTACCATAGACGATGATACGCCCGTCAACAGTATACGCCTTCGGGGCCTCTATCCGAGTGCCGTCCTCGATGCCGATGGCGATCGACTTCACCCCCTGATAGAGCGGAAAATTGAGCGTAATACGGCGGCGTTCCCGGGCGCTCGCGGTAAGCACCGGCACTTCATAATTCGATGCGCCGTACGGGATGCGCGTGACGCCGGCAAAACGCATGGATCCCACCTCGCCGATATAGCAGTCGAGACCGCATTGCCCCGTCGAGGGCATATGGTCCATGCCCGCCGGTGCGGCAAGCGCCACACGAACCGCGACACGTGCGCTCTCGGTATGGAACTGAAGCTGCGCCCCTGACGTGCAATCGGAAAGCGAGCGTACCGCCGACGGAATGCCCGGCGATGGTGTAAGCGGCATGCGGCGAAATCGTTTTTCTGTGTCGTACCACGCAAGGCCGGACACGCGGAACGGGGCTTCATCGATACGATGCCAGCGTATGCCGTTCGTATCGACATCCGCGGTACGCATATTCTCATCGAGAGTATGGATGGGTGAGCTCATGCTATGCCTCCTGGCGGATGTTCATTGCACCGAGCGTCTGAACTGCGTCGGTGTTACGCCGGTATATCGCTTGAACTGCTTGACGAACGAATAGAGATCGGGGTAGCCGAGCGCACGCGCCGCCTCGCTCGCGTTCATCCGCTCTTCGGCGAAGAGCCGCTGTGCGCGTTCAATAGTGCTGCGGACATGGTATGCATACGGCGAATGCCCGGTGATGCGCTTGAATTCCTTACGGAACGTCTCGTACCCGATACCAAGCCTCGCCGCTATTGCGGGTATGTTCGGCACCCCTTTCGGCGCTCCCGTAAGTTCATCGCAGGCATCATCGACGATACGCTCGATGCGTGTCCTCGGCACGTCCGCAGTGCACTCATTGAGTGATGCAAGCATGTGACAGAGCTCCCCAAGATGGCGTATCGGTATCGCAGCACCCCGCATTCGGCGGAGAAAAGTCCCGACAGCGGCAAGCGCCGCGCTCTTCACCGGCACGGATACATCGGTATCCGGGAGGAATCCGTTGGCCGCGAGGAACTGATATATCGCCGAGGGAAGCGTGAAATAGAAATCGATCCACGGTTCGGATGTCCGCCGGGATATCGAGTGTTTAAGCCCCGGCTTGCGGTGGACGATGCTCCCCGGAACAAGTTCACGACGCACACCACGGATGTCGCGATACGTTCCGCTGCCGGAAAGCACATAGAGGAACCGATATTCGCCGAACCGGTCGACCGTGCGGAGCCCGCGCGGGGCGCGGAAAACGCCCGCGGATATCGTCCGGATCGAGGCGCCTGATACCGTGAACAGAACGCGGCGGCATTCGATCGGCAGTCCGGCAAGGAATGTGTGCACCGTATCCATAGGGATTACCAATTCTAACAAACATTTACCAAAATATCCATTGGCATTTTTACGGGCGATATCGTATGCTTATGAAAGATCATACCGGAGCGTCCTATGAAATACATACTATTCGTGTTATCGGCGGTCTCAATGCTGACATACGGGAATATCCTTTCGGACGGCGGTTTCGAACGGCCGCTTGAAGAGAACTGGCTTCTCAACAATGGCGGCATCACCGTTGAATTCGCGCGGGATACCGCGGTGTTCCGCAGCGGCGCGGCATCTGCGCGCATGCGCGTGGCGGCAGGCGAGAAGCAGGCGTGGCCCGCCATCGAGAAGGAATTCCCCGACGGCGCCCCGGCGCAGTACTATAAGGCCGTTTTCTACCTGAAGGTCGATCAGGTGAAAGGCATCGCGTACGCCGCGATCGAGTATCTCGATGCGCAGGGGAAGCGGATATCCCATGATCAGGCGGGCGGTGTGTCCGGTACGAGCGATGACTGGGTTCGGATGACATTGTCCGGCGTAACTCCTGCGGGGACGGTGAAGGTGCGCTTCCGGCTCCTTCTCATGGGCTCCGGCAGCGTGTGGTTCGATGACGTAACGCTTACGCGCAAGGAAAATTACAGCGCAACGCCGACCATCGCAAAGGACGTTGTACGCATCAGAAATACCGGCGAGGTCATTACCGCGAACTTCGGCGGCTTCGGTGCGGAGACCGATCCGTGGCTTTTCAACAGCGAGAACCGCAAGAAAGGCGTTGTCGATGAGGACGGCGATATCATATTCGGGCGCATGAAGGACATGGGAATGAGCATAGCGCGCGTGTTCGTCCCATGGAGCATGTGGAACCCATCGGTCGACGCCGAGACGTTCGACTGGACAAGCGACGGCATGCAGAGCCTCTACCGAATACTTGATATGCATCAGAAGATCGGTTCGCGCGTCATCATCTGCACGGTGGAATGGGGAGCGAAGAACCCCCTGGAAATGCCCGCCGAAAAACACGGAAAGGGTGTGGCAGCGCTCCTCGATCACCTCGTGAACAAAAAAGGATACTCCTGCATTGCATACTACATGGTCTATAATGAGCCGGAGATCACCTTCAAGAAAAAAGGGTTCACCTTCGAACGATATGTCGAACTGAACCGCAGCGTGCACGAAGCGCTCGCAAAAGCGGGCCTGCGCAAACAGATCAGGATGGCCGTAGCCGATGAGTCATCGGACATCTCCTGGTTCCGCTTGACCGCGAAGTCGCTCAATGACATCGCGGACATGTATTCGACACACAGTTATAAACGGAAGAACGATGTCGCCGCCTTCGGCGATCATATAGCCGAGCGCTGGGACATCCTTAAAAAGCTCGACCCGAACTGGAAGAACAAGGAGATAATGCTTACCGAGTTCGGCGTGTCGGACAAGAGCACAATAGACACGAACAATAGGTTCATGCGTACATATGAGAACGGCCTTTTGATTGGGAACGTCTGCATCGATACGCTCGCTCAGGGCGTGAGCGGTCTTTCGATATGGACATTGCATCGTGTCAATTATCCCGGATTCAATTTCATGGATTACGGTCTCTGGGAATTCAAGAACGAGGACTGGAAGTTCCGACCCGTGTACTTCTCCTACTCGCTCTTCACGCGCTACTGCCCGCGCGGCGCGCAGATACTGCGCACATCATGCGATGAACCCGAGGGCCTTATACGTACGGTCGCCGCGTCCGCGAACGGCACCGTCATCGTGTTCGTAATGAACGGTGCCTTCAATGATCAGAAGGTATCGATAGACCCCGGTATACCGGCGAAAAGCTACCGCCGCGCGCGCTACGATGAGACCATAAGCGCGGAAAGTACCGACCTTGCCGGGATTGCCGAAGGCCCGGTGAACGGAACATTCACGGACACGGTGCCCAGGCAGAGCATCACGGTCTTTCGTTTCAAATAGGATACGCGAATGCAGATGACAAGGGTATCTATCCTGCTCATGCTCGCGGCCACCGCGCTTTCTGCCGGATCCGCCCTCACGAACGGCGGTTTTGATGAAGGCGATTCGAACGCGTTCTGGATGACCGATGCGGGCGATGTCGATGCGCTCTTCACCCGCGATACGCAGGTGAAATATGCCGGTGATGCGTCGCTCAGGATAACCGTTCCCCCCACCGAAAAAAAAGCATGGCCGAACGCGTATCAGAAGATAGCGGTGCGCGAGGGCGAGGTATATCTCATCGAATTCGTCCTTAAGACCGACGGCGTCACCCGCGGAGCGTATCTCTCCGGCGACTGCCTCGACGAGAAAGGCTCGCGTATCTCCTACACCGGCAGCTCTCTCGTATCGGGCACGGTCGACTGGAAAAAATATTCCGTGCGCGTGACCGTACCGGCGAAAGCGGTATCCATGCAGGTGAAAACGATAGTCTACGGGTCGGGAACGGCATGGTTCGATGACATCACCGCCGTCCGCGATGAACGGACCGAAGAGGCGATGCTCGCGCTGAAAAAGCCTCTGCCGACAGAATGGTTCTCCCGCGCGCTGGTGAGCGACGGCAACAATACGCGGATAAAGCGCATTTTCGCGAAGGCCGCACGCGGCGAGAAGACCGTCATCGGCGTCATCGGGGGATCGATAACGCAGGGGGCGAGCGCAAGCAGCGCCGACAAACGCTACGCGGCTCATCTTCTGAAATGGTGGCAGGAACATTTCCCCAACGCGCAATGCGTTCTCGTGAATGCCGGCATCGGCGCGACATCATCGGACTACGGAGCGCTCCGCGTTGAACGCGATCTCCTCTCCAAGAACCCGGACTGCATCGTCGTTGAATACGCCGTGAACGACATGAACACACAGGAGCGCGCCGAATCGTATGAGGGCGTCATACGCCGGATACTCACACATCCGTCAAAGCCCGGCGTGCTCCTCATGTTCATGGTGAAGGAATCAGGCGATAATGCACAGGAATGGCAGAGCAAAATCGGGGCGCATTACGGACTGCCCATGGTCAGCTACCGCGATCTGCTGTGGCCCGAGATCGAGGCAAAACGCATCGCATGGAAGGATATCAGTCCGGACAATATACATCCGAACGACCGCGGTCATGCGTATGCGGGAAAGCTCCTCGGCGAAATGCTCGATCGTCTTCGCGCGGCGCCGGATTCCGGCAGCGGCAGCGAATTCCCCGCACCGCTCCTCACCGATATGTATCAGTTCACGAAGCTCATCGAAGCGGACGCCATCACACCCGTCGTCAATGAAGGATGGGCGCTCGAATCGCCGCAGGATATGAAATGCCTGAGGACGGTCAAGCCGGGGAGCGTCCTGGAGATAGAGATGTCGGGCGAACGGATATTCCTTTCATTCTGGGTGATACGCGGCCCCATGGGGAAAGCGAAGATATCCATCGATGGTGGAGAACCGACGATCGCAGATGCATGGTTCGATCAGACCTGGGGCGGGTATCGGCGTATGATAATGCTCGATCCGGGAAAGGGCGGCATGCATCGTATCCTCATTGAGGTGCTCGCTGAGAAGAATCCGCTGAGCACCGGCAATGAGTTCCGCGTCATGTGCATCGGCGCTGCCGGTGTGCGCGGGAATTGAATGCGGTAGAGAGCACGGATAGCATCGGTCGGACGGTATGCATCTGCGGTATGCTATCGACTACTTTCCCCCAACGTTCGCATGTCGTACGAGCGCCTTGCCCCCATCCGTGAACGATGCGCTTACGCGATCCCAAAGGGCGTAGCTATCCAATGATCTCCCCGCCGCCCCGAGGCTCATCACCCACGCCAGCGCCGACTGAGGTTGATATTCCATGGCATACAGCCGAGCGAAAAAAGCATCGTAATAACGGGCCTGTCCGCCAGGCGGCACCTTCATTCCCGAGCCCTCATCATTCACCTCGCCATCCACGGGGCAACCGAACTCCGTGACCCAGAACCCCTTGCCGGCTGCGTGACAGCGGCGTGCGGTCTCGGCGAACGTAACCCACGACCCCGAAGGTGTTCCTTTCAGCGGACGGGTATCGGCGGGGTTCGCCGGGTCCAGATAGTTATTGAGGGAGAAGATATCCAGCGCCCCCATGAGTTCCTCGATGCCGAAGCGCTTGGTATCGTCCAGCGCCCAGGGGCTGTAGGGCATGCAGAAGCGCACGGTGGTCTTCCAGCGCGGCACAGTCTCTTTGAGCTCTCTCGCGGCTCGACAGAGATACGTCGTAAGCGCGGCCTGCTCGGCGCGCATTGCGTCGGGCTTTGCCCATTCGAGGGTGAACGGCTCATTCATAACCGATACGGAATCGATAGCGCCGCATCCGGCAAGGGCCTTCGCCACGTGCCGCTGCATATCGATATAACGCTTTCCTACCGCGGGATGGCGTACGGTCATGATGACGCTGTGGACGCCCGGTCCGCCTGTCCTCACATCGGTATAATTCGATACCCACGCCGGGCACGCATACACCTGCCGCTTGAAAAGCGTGTGAAAATCGAGCAATGCCTTGAGTCCTGCCTTCTCCGCAGCGTGGTAAAGCCGCCGGAGGTTCTTAATGTATGCCTCATTGTACACCCCCTCGGTGACTTCCATGCGCGACCAGGTGACACGAAAGCTCACGCGCTCGAACCCTTCCGATTTGAGCATAGCGAGGAATGGCAGTATTTTTTCATCCTGGAACTCGGGGTTGGCATACTCGTTCCCGACGCTGATCATATTGACCCCGACCTCAAGTGCGAAACAGTCGGCGAGGCAAAAAGTAAAAACGAGCATCCGGACGAACGACGACATGGCCCGAAACGCGTACCCATGAGCTCTCTGCATTATGATCCCCCCGTGAGCGTCCCGGAGAATGAGCCGTCTAGGTCGATGTGGTTTTCCACCGAACTACCGGCTTCCCGTCCGGTGTCTTGCGGACGACACGCTGAACACACGTTCCATAACCGCACGCACCGAACTCACTTTTTCCCGTATATCCGCAGACCGGTGGAATACGCAGCTTACCGCAAGCGGCATGTTCTCTTCGGCGGTCACATCGACAGCCACAGCGCCGACTGTCGATTCGAATTCACCATCATCGACCGCCGCATGCTCTTTGCGCACCGTATCGATCACGCTCTCGAATTTCATCATGCTCCCGAACACGCGCTTGATGTCCGCGCCATGACGCTTCAGGTAATCGCGGAAATACGCCTCGTTCTGCCTCGCGAGAAGCACTTTCGACGCACCGCCGGCATAGAGCGGGAACGACCGCCCCGGCGATGAATGGACGGGATAGCCGTTCTCAGGGATGACGACATCGAGCACATACGCGCTTTCGCCGTGCAGCGTGGAAAGTTTCATCGTCTCCTTAAGTTCGTGCGCTGCTGTTCGCATGAGCGCGCGTATCTTCCCGATGTGGTCCGAGCGCTTCTCGATCGCGTTCGCGTAGACGATGAACCCCTTGCCGAGCGAGTATCCGCCGCGATGCTCCTCTTTCTGTACGAGCCCGTGCAAAGCGAGCGTCTCAAGGATATTATACGCGGTCGCTTTCGATAGTTTCAGCGTGGAGTATATCTCCGTGAGCGCAAGCGGCTCCTTATGCTCGAGCAGATGATCGAGTATCTGTATCGTTTTTTCAAGCACCGGCACCGGCATATCATGTCCCTTTCGGCGCTGCCGTCATTGCGCTATCTCAAAATTGATATCATCGACGAGTATCGATCCATCGCCTTCCAGTATGCCCGCGCCGACGGCGAGCTTTTCGAGTTTGGGAAGTTCTATCTCCCAGGTACATTTCCGATAATCTCCGCCGACATCATCGAATGTCTTGTTGATGACCTTGTTGTGCTCCATATCGAAATAAAAGAAATACGGCTTCGGATCGCCTGCCGTTCTCTTGAACGCTGCGGATACGATGTATGTCCCCGGCGTAAACGTCTTCATGTACTGGAAGAGATAGACGCGCCCCTTCCCGCTCGATGTTATACGGTACGCATATTTCCCCGTGTTCGGCGCATCGCTCAGCATGACGGTCCCGGCCGGATCGAACGTCTTGTCGCGGAAAAGCCAATTGCGCGCGCGGCCGGACTTAAGCCCGCCCATGCCAATATCGCCCTCGATATCCTCGAAGCCGCCGTTCTGGCAGAGCGCTATCTTCGATGTCGCCTTCACACCGGTGATCGTCAGCGGCTTCTCGCTCACAAGGTACGCGACGCTCTTCAACGGCACCACGCTTTCTCCGCCGTCGTCAGTAACGGTCATCGGCTGGCCCATGATATCCCGCGCAGCGAGCGTCCCCTTGATGCGCACATCGAATGATCCGAGCTCAGAACCGATGATAGAAAGCGTCTTACCGTCCGTTCTGCTGAAGTGATGCCGTACGGCGAATGAATCGCTCCCGGGGAATGTATACGCCCCGCCGAAGCGCGTGCACATGCGTATGCTTTTCTGGAACACCGCGGTCGTGTGAAAATCCGGTGTGGGTGAATAATTGTATCGGCTGAAGAATACTTCATGCGTGCCCATATTGATGAATCGGTCATACCCTGCCGCGAGGAAATCGGCAAAATACTGCACAGTGAGAAACTGCCGCTTCGCTATATTCTCCTCAAGATGCCACATATGCTCGGTCATCCAGTACGGCATGGGCTTTTTCTTCTTCATGGCGGCGACCCAGGCGGCAGCCCCCGGCACACCGCTGTACCCGTGGACGTTGAAGATATCGCAGTAGTTAAGCGCGCCCATGTTGATAAGTTGTATCGGCATCTCAACGTTTACATCGGCGGAAAACCCGCTGATGAGCACGGTGCAGGCAGGGTTCGCGCGTTTGGCTTCCGCATAGGCGATCTTCAGGAGCTCAAAATAATCCTCAGGCGTCCCCGAGAACGTTGCCGGGAGTCCCGGCGGAGAGAAGTTCACTTCATTATATATTTCCCAATACTTGACTTCCTTATACCGCTTGACCGTTTCGTAGATATACTTCCCCCATGCTGCGTTGTCGAGCGGCTTCCATCGCTCAGGGCGGCAGGCAAGGGGATGCTTTTTCTTATGCTCCTCCGACGGTTCCTCGGCCGCCCAGCGCGACGGATATCCGAGCACGGCAAGTATCTCCATTCCCGCTTCACGGCATTCCTTCACGTACGCATCCGTGCGCGCCCACTGATATGTTCCCCGCTCCGGCTCGATGCAGTGCCAGAGGAAATTCCCGTCCGTCCAATTCCGTGTTATCTTCGTCCCAAGCTTCGCGAACGGCGCCGTACTGAAATCCCAATGCTGATGCTGTCCGTAGAACAGAGCAAGCGCGCCGTCCTTCGATGGATCGGCCGCAGGCACGACGGATATCGCTCCGGAGAACGTCGATGATGCGTCGCCGGATACGCCCGCGTTCACGAAATAGTAGTTCTGTGCCGCAAGTTCAGGAAGCGGTATTTCGGTGATGTGATGTTTCCCGTCCGCCGGAAGCGTTATCGAAGCGCTCTTCACCGGCACATCGATGCCGTTGTAATCCTTCACGGTCATATCGATCGTATATGTCTTCGGGCGCGTACCGTAATTCACGCCGATGAACGGAAAGAACGTATGCTCCCCCTCAGTGAACACCTGCGTTTCGGCGCGCCATGCCGGCAGGAGCGCGGCATACCCACTTGCACGGTGCCAGGTGCTCGTGAGCTCCCGTACGTCGGCAAAGTCATTGAGCGCAATGAACGAGGTATCCGCGTCCGCACGGAATTCATCGCTCGAAGGCGTCATCTCACTGTCAGCGAGCTCACGTGTCGATATCTTCATTGACCGGACATTGCACGGCGAGAATCGATCGACGCGGAACACGTAGGAAAGGAGCTTCTCATCAAAGCTCTCCCGCATGACCGCTGTTCCCACGGGCTTCCCGTCGATGAAACCGGTGAGTTTCTTTCCCCAGCGTATCGCAAGTGTGACCCGCTTGCGGGGCGTATAGACAAAATCCTTTACGTTGACCCGGTAATAATCGCGGCCGGTGCGCAGCAGGAAGGCAAGCCCGGTCTCGGGAAGCGCGGGCGTGAATATGCCGAGGAGCGTGTTCGCACCCGTACCGATCTTCTGCGACGGTACCACCTGGAAAAAGAAATTCCAGCCGTTGCCGAACTCTGCTGCAGCCTTGTCGATGACCGCGGAGACCTCAACGGTGCCTTCATCGGGGCGTATCGCGCCGATGGCATAGCCGCGGAAAAGTCCTGCGGTCTTTGTTGCGTACGTTCCCGCTCCAAAGAGCGGTATAACAAGAACAGCGCTTGCGATCAATGCGATGAGTCTCTTCATGCACCATCCTCCCTATTTTTTCCCATACCATTTCTTCATGACTTCTGCGGCCGGTTTCCCGTCGATGGTGAATCCTTTATCGCCGCGAGGATCATCGCGGAACCACGGCCTGTCGTTCTGCTCGTCCCATTTCCACCAGTACATGCCCATCCACCACGGCTCGTTCCAGAACGTATCGAGTACCGCTTCGAGGAAACGCGCCTGCTCTTCGCCGTCGTATCCGCCCTCGGTCTTCCAATACGCCGGACGCATCGTGGCACCTGCGGTGGAACAGCAGCCGCATTCGGCGAAATAGAACGGCTTGCCGTACCATGATGCGACCTGACGGAAATGATCGAGCGATGGCTTCAGATGCGCACGCATTTCATCGAGCGTTGCACCGGGTTTGTCGGCCACGCCCGTATAGAAGCTCGTGCCGAGTGAATCGAGATCGTAGAACCAATGGTCCTTGTTCTTGAGTTCATCGGGGAATTTCACCACGCTCGTATGGCCGCTCGTGATATGTCCTTTGTACACGCTCCGTGCCGCAGCAACGACGTTCTTCCAATACTGGTTCTGGCCGACGGTATGATCGAGCTCGCTGTCAAGCCCGTATGCCTCACAGCCGGCGCGCGACGCGACCGAAGCATAATGAAGCGTACGCTCGGTCATGCTTGCGAACCACTGGCTCCAATGCGTAATGGGCTTGCCGGGGATTATCGTCTCCTCTCGCGGGAAACGTATCGCAAGTCGCTGCGTCCCGTCCCAGCATTCGAGCATGGGGCGAAGCTGCACCTTCATTCCTTTTTTGTGTATGTAGTCGATGATATCGCGCAGCTCGTCATCCGCGGGCGTCATCTTGAAATCGCGATATTGCCTCGTGCTTGCGAACGTATCCTGCAGTACGATAGCGACAACGCATACCCAGCCGATATTGAGCGCTGCCATCCTGTCCACATCCTCACGCGCCTTCGCGGAGGAATAATATCCGTTGCGGGCATAATACCCGAATGTCATACCGCGATGTTTTTCGACAGCCATTTCCATCCCCCGGACCTATTCAATCCGTTCTGCGGCGCGCACGACGATGAACCCGCCGGCCGGAACGCTCATCGATGCAGGAGCGCTTTCCCATGCCGGCATGCGGAGCATATCGTTCGTTATCGATCTGTTCGCGTCATACCAATCCGAGCTGAAACGCAGTATCGACCCTGCGTTCATGCCGCGTATCGTGACAGCGCTGTCGGCTGCCGAGCGATTATAGATGAGCGCCGTCGTCATACCGTCATCGCGCGTGGCGATAATGCCGATCGACGGATGCGTGCTCTCCGCAGCGACACGCTTCCTTCCGAGGAGCGATGTACACGCCCAGAACGTGAAATAGTTCGGACGCGCCTCTGTGTTCCAGTAATCCATGAGCCCGAATGGATTGGAAATCAGGTCGAAATAATGCACCTGCGAGATGCCCGCTCGCTGCAGATGATCGAAGAGATAGATGAGCCATGCGACCGAGCCCCATCCCGCATTGTTCGATATCGCCGTGGCCTGGTCCTTCGCGGTGGCATAGCGCCAATCGCGATTGAGCTCGCTCAGTATCAATTCCATTTTCGGTCCGTAGATATCCCTGAGGATATTCGCCGTCCGCATGACGACGCTCGGCGCCGTTGCATACACATGCCAGTCGATGAAATCGAACGGCGTCTGTTTTTCTTTCAGGTATCGTGATGAGCTGTCGAAGGAAAGTTTCTTTCCGTCAGGCTGTTCCCAGGTCGCATAGCCGGTGACCGGCCCGCCGACCATCACGCCCGGCACCGCTTTCTGTATCGCTGCTTTTGCGAGATGCACAAGCTCGACATAGTCATCGATGGGATATTTCACGTTCTCCGGCTCATTATCAACGGTGACATAGCGTACCGGGAATCTCTTTTCCACCGCGAGATGCCGTACGATATCGGCCATGTACTCGGCGTATTCATCGAATCGTTCGCGCGGCGGACGCACGAGCCGCTCGGAGCCCGACGAATACAGCCATGGCGGCGCGCCGAAACCGAGCGCAACGTACGGTTTTGCCCCGCAGTCGACGATACCCTGCACATGGTCATCGATCTGTTTCCAGTTATATTCGCCCTTCTTCGATGAGAGCACGAAATCCTCGCGCTTCCCCTTGCCGTCGACCTTGCTCCAGAGCGTGAGTTTCTGTGTGAAAATACGTATCACATCCGGCTTAAGGCGCTTCACGAGTTCGCGGTTACGGAACGCAAAATGCGCGGGGCATATCGTCTGATTGACAGCATAGAATTCGGGCGGTATCGTGAGGAGCGGCTTCTCCGCATGCACGGTCAATGCAACAGGGGCATCGGGTACCGCGACCGTATCGTTCGCCGTCGCCGCCGGGTCGTAGAACACAAGGTCCTGTGCGGATAACACGGATGCGAATGCCGCGGCCGCAGCAATAAATCCTCTTGCCGTTCGAGCACTTCGACTTCGCTCAGTGCCCGGCATTATCGGCATTATCATATCGTCATCCCGATTCATCGTCTATCTGTCCGCGTATACCAGCGCTTAAGCGTCTCAGCCGCCGGTTTCCCGTCAACGATGAACCCCATATCTCCCCTCGTATCGGTTCGATAGTGCGCGCGAAGCTGCTGCTCATCCCATTTCCAGACAAAGAGGCCCTGCCACCACGACTCGTCCCAGAACGAACCGAGCACGGCATCGAAAAATTTCGCCTGTTCCTCGCCGTCGTACACTCCGGGCAGGCGCCAGTCAGCGGGGTTCCCGCAGGCACCGGCGCGTGAGCGGCAGCCGCATTCACCGAACACGAGGGGTTTGCCGACCTTCTCCGCGAGCGCGCGCATTTCGCTCACACGCTTAGCGAGATTCTTCGTCATTTCCGCAACGCTTTCCGGCGAGCGATCGCTCCTGTCGAGCATTTTCGTCCCCGTCCCCGGGAGATGCGATGTATCCCCGAGGCACGGATAAAAGCTCACCTGCACATTATCCAATTGATCGAACCATTTCGGAGCGCCTTTATCGAGCGCCCAAAGCGTCGTATCATAGCTCAGCGCCCCTTTGTACACTTCGCGTACCGCATCGACGACCGGTGACCAGTAACTGTTTAGTTTTTCCACTCCGTCAAGTTCACAGCCGAGACAGAACATTTCGCAGCCAAGCTCGGTGCCGAGCCTCCCGAAATGCGTGAGCGAGTGTGTGAGCGATTCGAACCAAGACCCTCGGTAATCGGTCTTTCGCCCCTCGATAAGACCCGGGGCTTCGGGCATGATGATGGAGCCGCGCCATGCGCCGTCAAGACATTCTATCATCGGTTTCAGCATGACCTTTATCTTGCGCTTTTGGAATTCCCGGACAATGCCCTCAAGCTCGCGGTCGTCGGGAGAATATTCGTAATCCTGATACATACGCGTATCGAACACGGTCTTCTGAATTACGGTGATATTAAGCGCCACCCAGTCTATTCCCAGATCGGCCATTTTTGCCGGCTGTGCCAGCCCTTCCCTGCTCCTGAAATAATCCCGTTTCGCGAGAAATCCGAAACTCATTCCGCGCATCACTGCGTTGCTCATCGAAAACTCCTTATGATATCAATAACCGCGCATGAGCGTAAGCCCGCCGTCGACGGCGAGCACGCTGCCGGTGGCATACGTCGCATTGTCCGATGCGAGATAGAACACCGCGTCGGCGATCTCCTTCGCTGTCCCGAACCGCTTCATCGCGATGCCATTGTTGACATGTGCGAGGCGCTTCTTGTCCTTCGTGACAGCCCCTGTCATCGGCGTATCGATAGCGCCGGGCGCCACCGCGTTCACGCGAATGCCTTTCGCTGCGAGCTCGAGCGCCGCGTTCTTCACGAGATTGAGCTCGGCCGCCTTCGATGCACCGTAATGAGAACGCATCATCCCCGGATGATATCCATCAACGGACGCCACGAACACGATTGCCGCGCCTTTTTTCATTATTTTCGCCGCTTCCTGTGCGCATATGAACGGCGCATAGAAATTCACCTTCATAACGCGGTCGAGTTCGTCATACGGTATATCGAGAAAACCGTTCTTGGGGCAATAGCCCGCGTTGTTGACGAGCACATCGAGACGCCCCTTTTTTACCTGTGCGAAGAGCGATGCGATATCCTCGCGCTTGCCGAGATCGGCATACACGGCGATATTCCCGCGCGAGAACTTATTGAGTTTCGCCACAAGCCGTTTCGCACCCTGAGGATCGCTCCGATAGTGAGCCAGCACACGAGCACCGGCTTTCGCAAAGACGAGCGCGGTCGCCTCGCCGATGCCGCCGGTAGCGCCGGTAACGAGCACCGTTTTTCCGGTCATCTCTTTTGCCATTACATGCCCCCGATGACAGGACGCCAGTCGGGGTTTCGGTCGTCGCGATGGAATCGTGCATAGTAGTCGCCCATCTTCTCGTAATATTTCCCGTAATGCTTCATCTTGTCCTCATCGAGTTTCACGCCGAGGCCCGGCCCCTTGGGCACGTCGATGCAGCCGTCCTTGTACTGGAACTTTCCGCCCTCGATTATGTCATCCTCGAGATAATGATAATGCGCATCACCCGCATAATGCATCGCCGGTATCGTGCTCGCGGTGTGTATCATTGCGGCGAGTTCTATGCCGAACTCCGCTCCCGAATGCATTGCCACGCCGAGATTGAACGTCATGCATATCGCCTCGAGCTTTTTCACGCCCATCGGACCTTCCCAATAGTGAAGGTCTGTGAGTATGATATCGATAGTGTTCATCTTTATCGCAGGGCCGAGATCGTCGAACTTATTGGGGTACATGTTCGTCGCAAGGCATATCGATGTGCGTTCGCGCACCGCCTGCATCCCGGTAAGCCCCCAGCAGGGATCCTCGAGATATTCAAGGTCGAGTTCTTCGAGCTGCTTCGCCATGCGCACCGCCGTTTCGCGGCTCCACACGCCGTTGGGATCGATGCGAAGACCGAAATCATCACCGAGGAGTTTTCTGCATTCGCGCATCGCTTGAAGCTCCACTTTCGGCTCCATGACGCCGGCCTTAAGCTTCATCGACTGAAAACCGTATTGTTTCGATAATTCCTGCGTGTGCCGAGCGATGTCCATGGCGGTCGTATCGTCGCCGCCGCCCGGGCGGTCATAGCGCCAGAAAAGGTATGCGATGAACGGCACTTTATCCCGTATCCTGCCGCCGAGAAGGTCCGACATCGGACGGTTGAGTATCTTGCCTTGAATGTCGAGACAGGCGATCTCTATCGCCGCGTAGATGCGTGAATTGGAAAGATAGTATATCGAGCGGAGAGCGCGGAGCTTTATCTCCTCGAGATGGAACGGATCAAGACCGATGACGCGATGCTTTATCTTGTCTATCGCGCCGCGCTGATCGCCGCCGCCCACTTCGCCGAGACCGACGATACCCTCATCGGTGAACACTTCCACGATAGTGCGGAGGAAATACCCCGGATGCACACCGGTGTTGTGACGCAGCTTCGCATTGAGGGGTATCGCCACGACGCGTGATTTGATGTCCGTGATCTTCATACTGAAGCTCCTTGCCTTGATCGTATTTCGTTACTGCGCTTCAACATCTGCCCCGCAATGTGCAGGGGTGCCATTGCATTGAGACCGTGTATACACCGCTTATTCGTTCGGGACGACAACACAGCAATGCGGCACACCGAACGAGCTGCCATCAGACCCATCATGCGCCGGGACAATGACCTTTTCGCCGGCGGCTATTTTCTTCGTATATATCGAATCCTTAAAGTCCATCGTTTTGTCATAATAGAATGTCGCGTTCAAGACCGTCTTCTTCCATTCGGCGGGCACATTCGGCTTACCGCGCTCCATGACGAAAAGATATACGACTGCTTCCTTCGTGACCGTGAATTGGAACCCCTGTCCCGCGGCCTGCCTGTCCCCTCGGGATACGATGACAAGCGTTTTCCCCGCAAGCGACGATGGCACGTCCTTGAATTTCAATGGAACGTCGGCAATGCGCCGTCCCTCCTTTTCCAGAACACTGACAACGACATTCGTATCGGTCAGCCCGGATACAAGCGATTGCGCCGACACGAACGATGCGAACACGAATACCAGTGCTGCCGTATTGAACATCCGCAAGACGATCTTTTCCATAGTCTCCTCCATAAAAAGTAGTGGGGGAAAGCCCCCTGCTCTATAGTTTACCGAGCTTTTTATAAATATCCAGCGGAGAGAGCGTCGGATCGCGATAGAGCGTACGCGATTCGCTTTCCTTGGCGAATTCATGCTCGCACTGCTCGAGCACATTTTTGGTGATCTCGCGGGGTATGACGATGACGCCGTCCATGTCGGCGAAGATATAATCCCACGGGCGCACGGTCACGCCTGTCGTCAGTGCGCCGCGCATGACGATATCGACAAGCACGCGGGTGACGACGCATCTGCCGAGCGCCTCAACGGGGTTGCGATAGCGGCAGAAAACGGGAAAATCCATTTCCTTGATAAAGCGCGAATCCCGCGAACCGCCGTCGACCACGGCCCCGACACAGCCCTTTGCACGAATAATGTTCGCATTAAGTTCGCCGAAATGCGCCGCCTGTTCGTCATGCGAGCAGTCGCGAATCTCCACCATGCCCGGATGCATATGATCGAGCATGGTCAGTCGATATTCACGGAGTTTGGTGTCAACATCAGGGCGGCTTTCCATTTTGACCGTGTACGCCGGCCCGGCAAGCACCCACTTGTCATCGAGGGGTTTGATGTCATTTGCAAGCGCCTGATTGGGGATCTTCATCTCATCGAGCACATCGTAAATAAGCCCGGAATACAGTTTGGAATATCGGTTCCGGAGGTCCGTCACGGGAATACCGTAATCGAATGGTTCGTACATGATTTCCTCTTGTTTTATATGGTAAACACTTGTTTATAATATAATACAAGACCAAGGGAAGTCAAGCGGCTGCGGTACGGAATAGCGTACGAACATTATCGATCGGGACCTCAGGTCCTATGGAAGACGATGAATTGATCAGCCAGCCCCCGCCGCGCTCCTCGGCGAGTTTCCTGCAGCGCATGACGTCGGCGCGAACATCGTCGGGACTGCCGAACGGCAATGTCGTAACGCTTGAAACACTCCCCACGATGATAGGCTTGCGGCCGCTTTGTGTCGTCATCTGCGACAGGACGCTAATGTCGACCTTGGTATCTATCGTTTCCTGCAGTCCCTGAAATCCGTCGATACCGGCATCGAGGAGATACTGAGCTATCGGCATGATATTCCCATCGGAATGCCAGATGATAGTAACGCCGGCATCCTTGAGCGGTTGAAGCGAGCGCTTCACGTATCGGATATAGATATCGTTCATGATATCCGGGCGAATATACGGCCCCTTGTTGTCGCAGGCATCCTGTCCGAGCCACATCACGCGCGGAAGATCATGTTCGATAATAGCCCGCGCTATCCCCACATTGCGCTGGTACGCGATCTCACCCGACCATTCGAAGAACCGTTTCATATCCTCCGGATACAATGCCAGCGCCATGTAATAATTCTCGGCGCCGAAACGCGGTTCGTTCTGGAACTGACATACGGAAGAAAATGTATTGGGTATCCAGAGCATGTCGCCTGCCTGTGACTGCCCTTCTTCATACAGCGTCAGATACTCCCGGTACGCTGCGTCTACATCGACCGAACGACGCGCCTCAGATGGTGCCGGAAGCGTATGAATGAAGGCAACAACATCCTCGGGAGTGGCATGTTTTTCCTGCCGGACTATCTCATGCTGTGCGCCTGACTTTGACGATCTGTCAGGCAGTATGAGCCCGATCACAACATCAGCACCGACATTCCGAAATGCCCTGAAAGCAATGCTGCGCTTATCTTCCCAGAAGGCATCAACGGTAACGCCTGCCGACTCTGCTATGAACGACGGATGACGCACGAAACCACCGACCACCGGCGGACGGTCGATGGGCTTAAAATCAAGCGCCAACAGGGTGCGTTCCCTGCCGGTGAGTACATACTTTCTCATGAGCCGCCTCCCGAACTATTGCATGCGATAATACTACACACGGGGGCGGATGTGCGGATGTCGGCGTGTTGCATACTGTTGTCAAATAGTTGCAAAAAATGCGCTGTCTGATAAATTCACCTAATGGACATCGAAGCTGTCATTGCAGGCGCATCGTATACGGTCAAACATCCTCTCCATCACGTGTGCGAAACGACATGGCAGGTGAACGATCTCAAGCTCCCCGATTACGACCTCTGGTATGTGCATCGCGGCCGCGGCACGATACGAATCGATACGGCGACGTATCCGGTACATGCGAATACGCTCTATGTTTTCTCGCCCGGAGAAACGGTCAGTATACGGCAGGTACTGCCGCACAACATCACGGTCACGCTCTGCCATTTCATGCCGACGGGCGATAATGGCGTATTTACCGGGCGTCTTGTCATACCGCACCAGGTGCATATACGCGAAGGCGCTGTTCGGCGTTCATTCGCAGATGTCGTACAGAACGGCGAAAGTGCAATAGCGCGAACCACATTCGTGCTCGGGGTGTTATCCTATATAGTGGAACGCGGAAAGATAACCGTTAAAAAATCGACGCCGTCAGGAAATGAGCGGTACGGGAAATTAAGCGCGATGAAAACATACATCGGATCACATCTGGAAAGCCGCATCGGCCTTACCGATCTCGCGGGCATCATCGGCATGGACCGCACGAGCGTCATTCGTATCTTCACCGAGCATCTGCATACGACGCCGCATCGGTATATCATGCAGCGCCGCATGGAGGCTGCAAAACAGCTCCTGTCCGAGGGGTGTCCGGTACACGCCGCCGCGCGTCGCACGGGATTCTCGGACAGCGCTTCATTCGTAAAGGCGTTCAGATCGCTCTGCCATACGACGCCCGGAAGTTTTCGGGAGAAGATCGATGTGGTGTGACATATCCATTCGGCAGCAGTATACGGTACGGATGAAATACATCATCGCGCTTCTCGCCGCGGCAACAGCATTCCCATCGGCACTGTGCCCGCTTGTCGTATCGAATTGCAGTACTCGATATCCCATCATCCTCGTACACGGCGTTTCCGCGCGCGACGATGACGCCGCCGTCGCATACTGGGGGCGCATACCCGGACGATTGCGCACCGAGGGAGCGCTGGTGTTTTTCAGCGGGCAGGATGCCTGGCGATCGCATGCCGGCAATGCCATGATCATTAAGCGCTCGATATCCTCCGCGATGCAAGCTGCCGGTACCGCAAAGGTGAATCTCATTGCCATGTCGAAGGGCGGTATCGAATCGCGCTACGCCATCACGCATCTCGGTATGGCGCCGTATGTTGCGAGCCTCACCACGATAGCGACACCGCATTGCGGGTCGAGCGTTGCCGACTTTGCGCTCGAGCAGTACCGGACATTCGGCACGGCCGCCGCGCTGACATTCTCTCTCGCAGGGGCGTTGAGCGGCGACAAGGATCCCGACGTCCGCGAGGCAGCCGTTGAGCTTTCAATACCGTACATGAAGGAATTCAACAGGACCTGCCCCGATTCGCCGCTCGTCTACTATCAAAGTCATGCGTTCGTGATGAAACGCCCGGAATGCAATCTCCTCCTCGCTTTCCAGCATGCGATCATTCTCGCACGCGAAGGGGCGAATGACGGGCTCGTATCGACCGCATCGGCGCAATGGGGGACGTTCCGCGGCATCATTGAAGGAGAATTGAACGGGACAGGCGTATCGCACTTCCATGCGCATGACGGATTCCGCAATAACGTATCGGGATTCGACACGCCGGCGTTCTATGTATCTGTAGTCAGGGAGCTGAAAGTGCACGGTTTTTAGCCGGAAGGCTATCGCTGGAGATCATCGCGAAAATACCATCCGATAGAAATACAGTTGACGCCATTCGATGAATGGATGCAGATATGAATGAGAACAAGGGGTCATGACCCCTTGTTTAGCGGGCTGTCTGCTTACGACTTCTTCGTCTTGAACTGCGCAAGCGCGTCGAGCACCGCTTTATTATCACCGTCGTGCGCGGCTTTCTGCGCGGAAGCGATGCGCCCGTTGAGCACGGAAAGCATGTCGTTAAACTTAAGCGAAAGATCCTGCAATTCATCGTTCTTGCGCAGATTGATGGTGCCTGCAAGATCGCCATCCGACAACGATTCAAAAGCGCGTTCGAACCGATATGCCGGTCCCGCGAATCGATGGGAGATGAACAGGAACGAGACGACGACAACGATGAACGAGAATATCACATTAAGCGCGAATATCTTGATGATATCGACATACATATTGTCCTTGGTGACATCGAGGAATTTCGTGGCTTTTGCCATATGCTTGACGCGGTTTATCGCCGATGCGCCCTCGCCGCCGTCGATATTCTCTATTTTGTCCTTACCCATGGAAACACCCTGGCTTAAGCGGGAATAGACGACATAATAGATGGAAAGCGAGAGTATTGATGTAAGCACGAATACCGTGATGAACACATTGAGCATGATACGCATCTGCATCTTGCGGTTGATGAGATATTTGGTACGCTTGAACTTTGCCATAGCGATTCTCCCCGCATCCGGCATATCACCGGCGCACGGCAATATTAGTATGGAGAATACAATAAGTCAAGGCGTTTTCCGCGGGCAGACGGCGGCGAATTCCGCTATTGACATACGCTGCCGGATTTGTTATACTAGGTATGCAGGTTGCAGTTATATCTTCCTCCCTAAACAAGATGTAGCTGCATTATGTCGGTAGTGCAAAAAAGTAAAGCCGTGACCTCCCAGGTTTTAACGTCTTTGCTTTTTTGCCATTTTTTTTGAGGATGAGCGGTATGTACACCGATTTTATAACCATTACCAGCAGTGCCGGCACCACGCATCGGTGGTGTCTCCTCAGCATCCTCCCGTAGGGGAGATATATCCTTTCCACCTCGACAATCAACTATTTTTTACAGGAACAGGAGAAGTTATGCCCAGAAAGATAATCATATTCGATACGACTTTGCGCGACGGCGAGCAGGCACCGGGGGCGTCCATGAACACCGAGCAGAAGCTCGATATCGCCCTCTCGCTCGCAAAAATGAAGGTCGATGTCATCGAAGCGGGGTTCCCCATATCGTCCGCCGTGCAGTTCGAGGCATGCAAGCTCATCGCCAGGGAAGTGCGGGGGCCGGCGATATGCGCGCTCGCGCGTGCGGTAAAAGCAGATATCGACAGCGCCGGTCAGGCACTGAAGAACGCCGCACACGGGCGCATACACACGTTCATCGCCACGAGCGATATCCACATGAAGCATAAGCTCAAGAAGACGCGCGAGGAAGTCATGAAGATCGCCGTCGATTCGATACGGTATGCCGCATCCCTCGTCGATGACGTGGAATTCTCGGCGGAGGACGCCACGCGGACGAACATCGATTTCCTCTGCGAAATAGTCGAGGCCGCCATCGGCGCAGGAGCCACCACGATAAACATCCCCGACACCGTGGGCTACACGATACCCGCTGAGTACATCAGGATAATAAGCGCGATACGCTCGCGCGTGCCGAACATCGCGAAGGCGAAGATATCGGTGCATTGCCATAACGACCTGGGGCTCGCCACCGCCAATTCGCTCGCAGCGATAGAAGCGGGGGCGGACCAGATCGAATGTACCATCAACGGTGTCGGCGAACGCGCGGGGAGCGCCGCTCTCGAGGAAGTCGCCATGGCCATAGCGGTGCGCGGCGAATTGCTCGGCGCGGAGACGAATATCGTCACGAGCGATATCTACCCCATAAGCAAGAAGGTAGCATCCTACACCGGCTTCCTGGTGCAGCCCAACAAAGCGATAATCGGCAAGAATGCCTTCGCCCATGAAAGCGGCATTCATCAGGACGGCATGTTGAAGGCGCGCGAGACCTACGAGATAATGACGCCGGAATCGATAGGACGCGACTCCTCAACGCTCGTCATGGGCCGCCATACGGGACGGCACGGATTTTCGCAGAAGGTAAAGACGCTCGGGTTCAATCTTGATAAAGAGGCGATAGAAGAGCTGTACAACCGCTTTCTCGCTCTGGCCGATAAGAAAAAAGAAGTGTACGACGATGATATCATCGCGCTCATTTCCACGAGCATGAAGATAGACACGGGCGATTACGCGCTTGACTACATGCACGTCGTTTCCGGCAATGTGATACCGACCGCGGCGATACGCCTCATAAAAGCGAACACGCCGTTCGAAGAGGCGGCAAGCGGCGACGGCCCCATCGATGCGCTCTGCAGAGCTGTCGATAAGATAACCGGATTGAAGCCCACGCTCGAGGGCTATGAGCTCCATGCGGTCACCGGCGGCAAGGATGCCATCGGCGAGGTATCGCTTACCATAGTCGACGACGGACAACGGTTCGCCGGGCGCGGTGCGTCCACCGACGTCATCGAGGCGTCGATAAAAGCGTACATCGCCGCGGTGAACAAATGCCTCGCCGCGAAGAAGAAGTAGCGGCATGACAGTATCGCTTCTGCCGATCGGTATCGCGTTCATTGCAGCTCCCATCGTCGGATATTTCGCGTTCGTTATCGGCGAGAAGTACAATCATCCTGCTCGAAAGTTGTTCGCGCTGAATGCCCGCCCCTTTCTCATGCTCTCAGGGGCGGCATTCGGCGTATTTTTATCGATAGCGCTTTTCAACACCCCGATGCTCCTTCTTTCCATTCCGATGGTCACTGTCCTATTGATCGTCATCTATACCGACGCAACGAAGCTCCATGTCCATCCGATACTCTACGCGCTTTTCCCGTATGCGTTCCTCATGCGCTATCTGCTCAGCCACTCAACCACGCCGATGTTCACCGTGAGCGTGTTCGGCCTCGCGTTCGCCTCCGTGCTCTATCTCGGCATCTATTTCGGCTTCAAAGAAAAAATGGGGTTCGGCGATGCGGCTATCGGGATGGCCGCGGGCGCAACGCTCGGACTCGAGCTCCTCGCCATCATCTCAGCCGCTGCGGCGTTCTCCGGCATCATCTGTATCCTCATCCGCAAATATGTGATGAAGAGAGAGAAGCCGCGGCTTGCGTTCGCGGCGCTCCTGTCGGCGGCGTGGTGTGTCGTTTTAGTATTTGTAAAATAATTCTTTTCCCCCATCACAGGAAAGGTATGAACTATACAAACAATACCATATCGGAGAATGCTTTGACCGTTGTGGGGAACGGGCTGAACCTTGCGGGAGATAAATAACCATGATCATGAAGGTGGGGAAAAACAAACCACGAAAATCGCGAAAGACACGAAAAAAGCAAGAGAATTGGAGAGCGGATCTCTCCTCCCATTTCGCGATTTTCGTGTGTTTCGTGGTTTTCCTATCTTGCTTTCTTCCATTAGCACCCGGAAGCATTAATATGATCGGAAGAGCAGAGTCTCGAAGATGAACTGTTGCACAGGAAGTGCTTAGTCGATGCGAGGCATGCGTGCGCCAAAAGGCGCAGCCCGGCGGCAGAGCCGCTATGGGATGGCGATTTGCATCGACAGGACGAGCAGGATTACATCGTCAACAAAATCCGATTGATCCGGGAATCCGGGTACATCCTTTCTTCTCTTAATTACACTACAGCGCAAATATTTATTTAGAACTGTCCGCGAGACCTATCACATTCCCCTCACAGTCCGCCACCCGTGCATACGAACCATTGGGAATAGGCTGCTTGGGCGTTACCACTTTTCCGCCCGCGGCGACCACTTTCTTTATCGTTTCATCGATAGATGCAACGCCGATGACCACGATAGGAGCCTTGGCCTCTTTCTCCCGGGGGAACATCCCGCCGTTGATGGCGCCTTTCTCCGCGACCATATTATCCGGGCCCGTTTCTGCGGCATGCACCATGACGTATGACATCTCCGGAATATCCATGAGCTCCCACCCGAAGATCGAAGCATAGAATTTCGAGGCGCGGTCCTTGTTGTCGAACGGGATCTCGAAGTGAACCACCTTGTCCATATATCCTCCAACCGATCGTTATTTCGTCCTCGGTTTTATCTTCACGAGCTTGTCGGTAACGACCTTTTCATTATAGACCGCCGGCAGATGCTTCTTTACGAGCTCCACGAGCTCATCGTCCGAAATGGCGGTGATACGGCCCTCTTCGTACTCCTTGAGCGTCCAGTCGTACATCTCTTTCACGCCGGGGTCGTCCTTCCTTATCTCTTTTGGTTTGTCGAGATTGAAATACACGTTTATCCACGCGCAGATACCCGCGGTGCCGGACTTGTCGGTTATCATCACTTCGGGCGGACGATTGAGTATCTTCGTCGTGTCGAAGATATTGTATATCTCCTCGTCCTTCAAAAGCCCGTCGGCATGGATGCCGGCACGCGTCGTGTTGAAATCCTTTCCCACAAACGGCATATTGCTGGGGATAATGGTGTTCGTATGCTCTTCCAGGTAATCGCGTATCTTCGTGATGACCGATATGTCCATGCCGTTGTCCGTACCGAAGAGCTGCGCATATTCCACGCACATGCCCTCAAGCGGCGTATTCCCGGTGCGTTCGCCGAAGCCCAGTATCGTTGTATTGACCGCGCTGCAGCCGTACAGCCACGCCGTCGAAGCGTTCACGAGCGCCTTGTAGAAATCATTGTGCCCGTGCCATTCGAGCTGTTCGCCGGGCACGCCCGCGTATTCGCGGAGACCGTATATCGTCCCCTGTACGGAGCGCGGGAGCGATGAACCGGGATAGGTGATGCCGAGACCGAGGGTATCGCAGGCGCGTATCTTGATGGGCACATGTGCATCTCGCGCAAGGGTCATGAGCTCGGTGGCGAACGGGACGACGAAGCCGTAGAAATCCGCGCGCGTTATGTCCTCGAAATGACAGCGCGGGAGAATGCCCGCCGAGAGCGCATCCTTCACGATGCCGAGGTATTGATCGAGCACTTTCCTTCTATCGGTCTTCATCTTCTTGAAGATATGATAATCGGACACCGAGGTGAGAATGCCCGTCTCCTTGATGCCCGCTTTTTTCGCGAGCTCGAAATCGCCCTTCGTTGCGCGCACCCACGATGTTATCTCGGGGAATTTAAAATCGAGCGCCATGCATTTTTCCATCGCTTCGCGGTCGCGATTGCTGTAGAGGAAGAATTCCGTCTGGCGTATCATGCCATTGGGTCCGCCGAGATCATGGAGGAGCTTATAAAGCTCGACGATATCGTTCACCGCATACGGCGGACGCGCCTGCTGGCCGTCGCGGAACGACGTATCGGTTATCCATGCCTCGCGCGCGGTCTGCATCGGCACCATGCGGTCGTTGAAAGGGATGGTCGGTATCGTTGAATACGGGAAAATATTCCTATAGAATTGTCCCTCCGGCTCATCGACCAGATGATACAAGTCGGGGGACGCCTTCAATCGATTCGTCTTTTTGTCCCGGAACAGGGGTTTATCGAGATTGTGTTCCATGCGCAGGGCTCCTTCGTCCTTCGTTCGGCGCGGGATTATAACACAGTTTTCTGTCCCTGTATAGCGCTTCGCTCCCCCGTTAATCACAAAAGGACAAAGAAAACCACAGCTCACCGAGAAAAGCCCGAGAGAACACGAAAGAGAAAATAGAGATCATCCGTTGGGCGAAAACCAATACCCGCTATTTCTCTGTGTTCTCCTGCATCTTCTCTGTGCATCTCTGTGGTCGTATTTTTCTTACATGAGGATCTGGATGCGTTATTGCACCGCACCGGCTTTTTTCAGCGCGCGATATTCCTCAACGGTGCGGCGTATCCCCTCGGCAAGCGTTATCTCAGGCCGGAAGCCGAGCGCGTCCATGCGAGCAGTATCCACGCATTTGCGCGGCATGCCGTCGGGTTTCGATGTGTCCCATTCTATCGCGCCGGCAAAACCGACCGCGGTACGTACCGTCTCGGCGAGCTCGCGGATGCTCACATCCGTTCCCCAGCCGCAGTTGACCGGCACATCGCCGTCATAGTGCTGCATGAGAAAAAGACAGGCGCGCGCCGCGTCATCGACATGCATGAACTCGCGCCGTGCCGTGCCGCTTCCCCATACGGTGACCGAGGCGGCCTTCTCATCGAGGGCATCGACGAACCTCTTCACGAGCGATGAGAGCACATGCGCGGAGGCGAGATCGAAATGATCGCCCGTGCCGTAGAGATTGCAGGGCACTATCGATATGCCGCTCTTCCCGTATTCGCGCCGATAGTATTCGACGAATTTCATCCCGGCAATTTTTGCGAGCGCATAGCCCTCGTTCGTCGGCTCAAGCGGTCCGGTGAGAAGATATTCCTCTTTCATCGGCTGTTCGCATTGGCGCGGGTACACGCACGATGAACTCAGGAAGCAGAGCTTCTTCACGCCGTTCTCGAACGCGGAGCGTATCACATTGTTCTGAATCATGAGATTGTCGTAGAGGAATTCCACCGGCTTCGTGGAATTAGCGAAAATGCCGCCCACCTTGGCCGCCGCGAGGAACACATGGCCGATGCGCTCCGCGGCAAAGAACGCACGCACGGATGCTGTATCGACAAGGTCGAGCTCGCTGCGCGTACGCGTAATTATCGATGTATACCCCTCCGCCGAAAGACGGCGCACGAGCGCCTTCCCCGCCATGCCGGTGTGTCCGGCAACGAATATCCTGTCACGCAGTTCCATCCGTTATTTCGCGAGCTGCACCATAGGCACGGCATTATTGCCCATCATCGTCTGCGGGAGCACGCCGTTCCACTTCTCTATCCACTTGAGATCGACCACCTCGCGTGACGTGCTTATCTTGAGAAGCCGCTGTTTCTCCGCTTCCGCCTGTCCCTCGAGGATGACGCGCTGCTTGTCCTGCTCCGCCTGCTGGCGGCGGTACTCGGCGGTCTTTATCTTCTGTTCTTCGATCTGCTTCTCCTCGACGACCTTGTTGAACTCGGGCGAGAAATCGATGTCCTGTATGTTAACATCCTCGAGTATCATATAATAGTTCGAAAGCTTCGACTTCAGTGTAGCGATGATCTCCTCTTTCAGCTGGTGGCGTTTGACGATTATCTCCTCCACCTTGTACCGTGCGGTGGCCGCCTTCACCCCTTCCTGTATCGCGGGGATAAGGACCTTATGGGCATAATCGCTCCCCACTTTCGAATAGAGGTCCGGGATACGCGATGCCTCGAGGCGATAATTGACAATCGCTTCGACCGTGACCAGCTGCAGGTCCTGGCTCGCGCCCTCGGATTTCTGCTCCTCGCGCCGCGTCTTCACATCGAACACGATGACGCCGGCGAGCGGGTTCTTGAAATGAAGACCGTTCTCCGTATAACGCTGTACGCTGCCGAAGAGCACCTCGACGCCCACCTCGCCCGGCTCGACAACGTACGCCATCGATGCGATGACGAAGATAAGCCCGAGGAACGCGCCGCCGCCGCCGCCGCCGAGCGCGGCAACGCGGTGCGCCGCTTTCCCCGATGATGCCGCGATACGGCCGCCAATGATGATGACGCCGACGCCGGCGAGAATGAAAAGGATGCCGAATACCAACATGGTCTGCCTCCCGAACGTGATGGGGGAACTATACCATAGTTCGGACAATAATGCGATTGCCGTGGCGCACTTGCCCAAAGGGCGTAATTTGATATACTATCCCGCAATTCGGGGTAACCAATGCCTGGCATACCAGAGATAAGCACCTACGAGAACGACATCGCCGTTTTCATTCACGTGTCGGGGGAGATATCCCTCTATCATACCGAAGCGCTCAAAAAGAAGATGCAGCGCATCATTGCGAAGAACGACGAGCGGCTTCTCTTCTGCTTCAATTTCGCCGCGGTGAGCTATATCGATTCCAGCGGTATCGGCCTTATCACCGTTATCGCGAAGGAGCTGCACCGCGATGAAAAACGCCTTGTCATGTGCTGTGTGAACGACGATATACGTTCGCTCTTCGAGCTCGTGCAGCTCACCAAGATAGTGCCGATGTTCGGGTCCGAAGCCGACGTCTGCTGAACATGTCCCCCAACGGGAACACACTCCCCCGCAGGGATCATTCGTCGGCGCGGTTCAGGTCCAATTCCTTGAGCTCTCTCAGCTTGGGCAGGTCCTCGAGCGAACGCAGACCGAAATGGATGAGGAACGCCTCGGTGGTGCCGAACGTCTGCGGCTTATGGAGGATGTCCTTTCTCCCCTTGTACTCGACGAACCCTTCCTGCATGAGGAATGATATCTGTTTGCCGCTGTCCGCCTGACGTATATCGTCTATCTCTGCCTTCGTTATCGGCTGCCGATAGGCGATGATGGCGAGCGTTTGCAGTATCGTGCGCGAAAGTTTCGTTTTCTTCTTCCTGCCGTAGACCTTGGACAATATCGGATAGATGCGCTGCGACGGTATCATCTTCACGCTGTCGCCCACTTCTATTATCTCGATGCCGCTCCCGGACGCCTCGTTGCGCTCGTTGATGGACGCAATGACGGAGCGGATGCGCTCCTTCTCGATGCGCAGTATCCGGTGAAGCTTGTGCAGCGACATGCTCCCTTCGATGAAGATGATCGCTTCGATGACCTTCGCGGCCATGGCGGCGTCGGCAAGCGCTTCCGCGCTGATGACGCCCTCTTCCGCCGCTGCCTCGGCCGCTCCCGGCTGCATGACATCGAGCGCGGTGAGCACATCCTCCGTCTGCGCTGCGATATCCGATTCGGGGTTCTTCTCTTTCTTGCTCATGACGTCTGCTCCGGTGACGGTACTGAAAAGATGTATATCTCTTTGAACTGCTGTTCCTGCCTGACGGCTATCTGCCGGTCGCGGATGAGCTCAAGGATGGCGAGGAAGAATACGATAAGATGCCGCCGCGTCATGCGCTCGGTGATAAGCTCGGCGAAGGGGAAACGTTCGGTCTCGCGCGACTTGATGCGAATGAGCTCGATGGCGTCGGGCAGATTGAAATCGCTCACATCCATCGCGGCAAGGTCGTTCTTGTCGACGAAGAGGAACATGCGCGCGAACGCGGTAACGAGCTCATAGAGCCCCACCTCCTGCCACGCATCCTTGGGGTCATCCGTCCCCTCGGGCGTGAGCGGGAGCACCTTCTGTCTGTCCCTGCGCTCGATGATGGCATCCTCCGCATTCTGGAGCTCATCGAGTGTCTCCGCGGACAGTTTGAATTTCTGATATTCAAGGAGCTGCGCCACGAGCTTCTGCTTGGGGTCTTCCTTGTCCTTGAGATCCTTCCCGTAGTCGAACGGCAGGAGCATCTTCGATTTGATGTAATGCATCTCCGCCGCCATGACGAGGAAATCGCTCGTCACCTCGAGGTCGAGCATGGCGAGCGTGCGGACATAGGCGAGGAACTGTTCGATTATCTCCGTGAGCGATATCTCATAGATGTTCTTCTCCGAACGGCGTATGAGGTCGAGGAGATAGTCGAGCGGGCCTTCGTACTCCTTTATCCGTACGGTGAACCGTTCCGCTGCCGTATCGTTCATGGGTACGTCCTTCGTTTCCATCGGTCATGCCCCCTTCGCGCGCGAACGGTCCGCGTACGCTATCTGTATCATCGCGGGCAAGAGCACCAGTGCGATGATGACGTATGATATCATACCTATGATAATAAGGTAAGCGATGCCGCGCAGCGCACGATAGTTCGCGAGCGCGAGCACGCCGAAGCCGAGCGCATTGGTGAGCGCCCCCACGAACACCGGCATACCGGTGGTCTTTATCGCATGCATGACGCCCAGCGCCGGTTCATCGCGATAGCGGCGTATCATATGGACGGAACTGTCAATGCCGATGCCGATGACGACCGGTATGGTGAGGATGTTGATGTAATTGAGCTTCACGCCGAATACCGTGGCGAGCCCGAAAAAGAGCGCAAGCCCGGAAGTAAGCGCGACGAAAATAACGACCGTATCCTTGAGGCTCCGCTGATTGATATACACCACGATGAGTATGGCGAGTATCGTCAGTGCCAGCACCCACCACCCCTCGCGCTCCACGATGGAGAACATATCGGCGTATACCATATTGAGCCCCGACACCTCGGTCATCGGTCTGCCGTTAAGCGATATGCCCCTCATTTCGCGGGAAAAGTCCTTTATCGCACGGCCGTCCCCGATATGCGATGTTGCATACACGAGCACGAAATAGATGTTCGTGTTCACCGTGCTCCTGAAATTATGCATCACCTCGTCGGGGAGCGTCGCAAGCGATACGCCGGACGCATTGAGCATGCGCCGGTGTTCGGCGATGCTTTTCGCCGCCGCCCCCTTCACCGAGGAGAGCACGTCGTTCGCATACTTGATGTCATCGCGCATACCGGCGAGCACCGCGAGCTTTTCCGGCTGACGGTCGGGGACGAACTGCTTTATCGACTGCACTTTAAGCACATTGCGTATCGCGTTCGTATCCGTATCGGGGAGCTTCATGCGCCGTTCTATCTCACGCTCGATGGCGACCGCCTCGGCGAAACCGTTCGCGAGGAATACCGCGGGGCTTGCCGTGGTATCGGCGAGCTTATTGAGCTTCGCCTCAACGCGCATGGTCTTATTGGAGTCCCCGCGCATCTTGTTGAAATCGAATTCGAAGCCCGGCCAGCGGAAGAACACGAGTGCCGCGATTATGAGCACCGCCATGACGCCGACGACGATACGCGCATACGGGAAGTGATCGTGCGTACGCACATACTCGCGTTCATCCTCGTCGGTAACGGACCTTACTTTAATGGGGCGTATCTTCTCGGCAAGTATGATGAGGATGGGAAGGAGCGTGAATATCGCGAGTATGCTCACGACCATGCCGGTGCCGACAGTGTAGCCGAATTCGGACAATCCCCTGAAGCCGGTAAGTCCGATGGAATAGAACGCCACCGTCGATGTGAACGCCGCGGCGATGACCGCATCGCCCGTCGATTCGAGCGCGCGGTACAGGCTTTCGAACACATCATAGCCGCGGGATTTCTCCTCGCGATAGCGCGAAAGTATATGGATGGCTATCTCTATGCCGAGCCCGCCCAGTATGCTCATGGTAAAGCTCGATATCACGTTGAAATAACCCACGGTGAGCTGAATGAGACCGATGGTCCAGATGATGCCCATACCGAGCGGAAGCGTAACGGCGACCGAGGACGATATGTTCCTGAAAAAAAGCATGAGCACGATGAATATCAATATCCCCGCGAGAAGCCCCGTCTGGTTCAGGTCGTTGAAGAAGAGGTCGTAATCCTCAATGGTGCCGGAATAGAGCCCCCCGAGCCCGACGGTGAAATTGCTCCCGAGGCCGTAGCGCTCCCGGTACACATCGACATCGTTCGTGATGCGCGCAAGGAGCAGCCGGGAATTGTCGATATCGGAAGCGAGCGTCTTCGGCCGTATGAGCATGGCGGTTATCCGCTTGTCATCGCTGTAAAAGTACGGCCGGAACGTACGGTTGGAGCTTCCGCCGTAGCGTGCATCGTATTTCGCGCGGATATCGCTCACATCGAGACGACGCCCCGGTTCGCTTTCCTCATCGAACATGATATAGAGCGGGTTGGACTTCCGTTTCTGGAATTCGATATGGTCCGCGATGCGCCGGCGCACCTCGACGAGGTCTTCCACGTCCATGAACAGATAGCGGTTCTTCGTGAAGAACGAGAGGTCGAGCTTGTGCTGAACGAAACGCACATCGGGATATTCCTTTATCTTTTTCGCAAGGGCGTTCACGAACGCGATCATATTGCTGCTGTAGCGATTCTCGCCGGGGCGGCTCGTGTCGAGATCGACGGCGTTCTTCTCCGGGTCATAGCCCTCGAACGCGAGCACGACAAACCCGAGCCCGCCCATGTCGTTGCGTATCCTGTTGATCATCGCGACGCTCTTCGTGTCTTCCGGGAGAAGGTCGAGGAAGTCGGTCTTCACCTGCATGCGTGAAGCGAAAAAGCCGAGGAAGGCGGTGAGCGCTATGAGCACGATGCCGAGCGGCAGGAACGCTTTCTTGAGAAAATTCACGTACCCCTGAAAGAACGATTCGCGCTTGCGGTGTATGATGAAATTGACGGCAAGGAGGAGGGGTATCATCACGAGGGAGAAGATGAATTGAAAAGAGAGATGCGCGAACATTCTTCAACCTCGTTTTGACAGTGAACAAATTCCCGGAAGGGGCGACATTATCGTATGTTCGTGCCGGTTTGTCAACCCGCTGATGCAGGAATTCGGGGTGCTGTCAGACCGGCGTATGCCCTTTGTTGGACGCGGCGTACGCCTCGCGGATGCGTTTATAATCGACATCCTTATCGTATACCTTGTACTGGTTCTTTCCCGCATGCTTCGCATCGTAGAGCGCATCATCCGCTTCTTTCTGCAGCGTCTTATATGCATCGCGCATCTGGCCGGCATCGATGCGCTTTAAGTTGGCATAGCTCACGCACAGGAGGCTCACGCCGGCGCTCACGCCGAATTTGATCGGGGACGTATCGAAATTGTAGGAGATCTTATCGATCTCATTGAATATCTTATTGAGATATACGCTTGCGCCCTTGATGTCGGTGGCAGGGAGCATGACATCGAATTCTTCGCCGCCGTAGCGTATGGTATAATCGGTCGGGCGTGAATTCTCCTTGAGTATCGTGGCGAAATCGATGAGGACGATATCGCCCTTATCATGCCCGTATTTATTATTGATGATGGAAAAATCGTCGATATCGAAGCGTATGTAGGCGACGTTGTATGCATCACGTAGCACGGGGCGGTCGAGTATCCGTGAGGCCGTCTTGAGGATTATCGTCAGGTAATCGTCGCTGTACTTGAGCAGGTTGGTCTTATTATCAATATTTATCTTTTCTTCGAGTATCTTGTTCTTATCGAGCAGCGAATAATAATCGAGCTCGAGCAGACGCAATGTCTCGATCGCCTCGTCGGTCACCGCATCATGCGCAAGGAGATGCGTCATGATCTTTATCGTGTTGATGTTAAAACTGGTTAATTCTCGCATACTGCCCGCGCGCTGGTGCGCTGTATACGGATTCGCTGCACCCCTACACTATACTACACTACCACCCAAAAAGCAAGACAATGCATCGGTAAGCACGCGGCGGCCGATCCCCGGATCCTCACATGAGGACAAAGAAAAGCTTGCTTTTTCATCGCCTTCTGGTAGAATCAATTTTACCGGGAAACACATGGACGAATACATTAAATTCCTCGACAGCGCCAAGCCCGCCGAACGCATCAAAGGGCTCGATATGCTCGCGTCCGCCGACCTCGCCGGCGAGGAGCGCCTTGCCGCGATACGCAAGCTCAAGGACATGATCCTCGACTGGGACGAGAACGTACAGACGAAGGTCTCCGAAGTGCTCACGAAGCTCACGGGAACATAGGCTATGGGAACGGTCATATCATTCACCAGCGGCAAGGGCGGCGTAGGCAAGACCTTCACCGCGGTCAATATGGCGGTGGAGCTCGCGAGCCGCGGCAATAAAGTGCTCGTATTCGATATGGACATCAACTGTTCGAACGTCTTCATCCTGCTCCATGTCAAGCCCGAGAACCTCTTTCAGCGCTACTTCGAGAACGCCATCCCCATCGAAAAGGCCATCCTGAAAAGCGATTACGGCGTTGATGTGATATCCGCCGGCGTGAACATACTGAGCTTCATTCAGTACGAGAACGAATACAACTTCAACCGCCTCATACGCGATATCGAGGTGCTGCGCTCGACCTACGATTTCATCCTCATCGACCACGCGGCGGGCATTCGCCAGGAGCTTTTGAAATTCTACGGGATATCGAACGAGATAGTGCTCGTCGCCAACCCCGAAGTGACCGCGCTCACCGACCTCTACCGCGTCATCAAGGTGATAAGCGCGAACCATCTCTGCGACAATATGAACCTCCTCGTCAACCGCGTCAGGAATATCGACTGGGCGGTGAACCTCTATCGCGAGATGAAAAAGGTCATGGGAAAATTCGATATCTCCGAACCGCTCTATCTCCTCGGCCCCATCCTGAGCGACGAGGACAAAGTGCTCCTCTCCATACAGAAGCGCACGCCGCTTGTGAAACTGTTCCCGAAGACGCCGATCAAAGGCGGCTTTACGCTCGCGGTCACGCGCCTGCTCTACAAGATGGGGCTGTTCAAGGAAGAGGGCGCGGAAAAGAAGGCGTTCGCAAAGATATTCTAGTCATTCCGTTTTTTTCTTGACAACCATTACCGCCGTGATATAATCCCCCGTGTTCCGGGTCATATCGATCAGCAGGGGGTTGTAATATGAATAGGGTATTGAAAAGCGCAGTCATCATCGTTTTGCTCTCGTCGTTGTGCACGGCAGCAGAGTATCGTCTTCAGGACGGCATTGTCGAGATCGCGAATCAGATATCGCGGTCCATGAAGAACAAGAACGCAAAAAGTGTCGCGATACTTGACTTCACCGAGCTGAGCGGGGCAAAGCTCCTGTTCGGCGGATATCTGTCCGAAAAGCTCATTTTCGAGATCTTCCGCATCGAAGGCCTTAAGGTCATCGAGCGCAACAAGTTGAACGAGGTCTTACGAGAGCTTACGCTGCAGAATACGGGAATGATGGACGGCAATTCCATCAAGGAACTCGGACGCATACTCGGCGTTGATGCTCTCCTCATCGGGACCATCACCGACATGGGAACGTCCGTCGATATCAACGGACGACTTGTCAATACGCAGTCGGCTGAGATACTTGCAGTAACTTCGATCATGCTGAAAAAGGACGATCAGCTTGCATTGATGATGAAGCCGCAAGGCACCGCGGTCGTTTCGACAGCCGGCGACAGCACGGCATCCGCACAGAAAAAATATGACATCACTGTTCGCGTATTAAGCGCCACGATCAAAGACAAGGCCGTTGCCGACGCGGAAGTTACACTGCAGAAAGAAGGGCAGCCCTCCGTTGCGGCCAGGACCGATGCGGAAGGAAAAGCCGTCGTTCGTTCCGCCTTCCCTGATGACGGTTCGGTTTCCCTCATCATTAAGAAGGAAGGGTATTCCACACTCACCGCGAAAGGGCCATGCACCGGCATGTCGTATGCTGTCAGTGAGATCCTCCTGCAAATGGATGCGTTCCGAGTGGTGCTTTCCTGGGGTGCAGAACCGAACGATCTTGACCTGCATGTGGTCTATCCGAACAATCACATCAACTTCAATAAGAAAACAGGGAGCGATGCGTTCCTTGACGTGGATGACACAAGTTCCTTCGGCCCGGAGACGATCACCATACAGCGCCGGCGACAGGGTGAAAAGTATGTCTTCGCTGTGCATAATTACTCGGCGAACGGCAGCTACGGGAATCGCAAACTTTCCGATGTGAGCAAGGCGAAAGTTTTCGTCTATGTAGGGCAGTCGCTTATCCGCTCATACTCCGTACCGGCGAATCAGAAAGGCGGGCTCTGGGTGGTGTTCGCCGTTGACGGGAACGGGGCTATCAACGATATCGGCAATATCGTCGATATCGCCGAGTCCAGCCGCGTTGAGTCCTATCTCAGACAGCTCATTGAGCGTGCCGACTTCGGCGTTGCACGGCGTGCGACCGCCGCGGAATCCGATGATGCGAAAAGCTTTACCGACAGGGGTGCGAGCGCGCTTAATCTCGGCGGCGGCGAACTCGCAGTGAGCTTTTTCCAGAAAGCCATCGAGCGCGATCCGAATTTCGGACCGGCATATGAGGGCCTCGCGCGGGCATATGAAAAACTGAACCGAAGCGCAGAAGTGATGTGGGCGAGACGGAAAGCGAGCGAGCTTACCCGCTTTGTCCCCGCGAACGGATTCCGCATCGCCAATGCCGGTGTGGCACTGACGGCATCATCATCGATGGGCAACTGGAAGCAGTATACGTTCACGCCGGACAATCTCATCGACGACAATCTCTGGACATCGTGGCAGCCGGTCACCAAGCCCGCCGGGGGCGAGAAAGAATGGATAAAAATGAGCTTTAAGAAAGAAAAGACCGTGACCGGTTTTGAATTCTCCAACGGTTTCCGCCGCATCGACGATCTCGGCGATCTCTATACGATGAACAACCGCATAAAGACGGCTTTGATACAGTTCTCCGACGGCAGCGAAATGCCGATCACGTTCAACGATACGCCCACGGAGTCCACGTTCATGCTTCCCTCGCCGAAGAAATGCACGTGGGTAAAGCTCACCGTGAACTCCATCTACAAAGGGACAAAATGGAACGATCTCGCGCTCTCCGAATTCCATGTTCTTGGGCAGGAGTGAACGCATGATGCGCTCAGTGCTCGCATTCATTCTCGCAGCCGCAACGGCATGCGCAGCGGACGGCTGGCTGACAAAGGTAACGGTCAACGGCACCATCGACGGGAAAGCCGCAACCACAGGAATGGAAGTCTATCTGCCCGCGGGATATACAAAGAACAAAACGGCGAGGAAATATCCGCTCGTTATTGCGCTTCACGGCTGGAATCACTCGCCGGCATTGTGGCGGCAGAAGGGCGATCTCGGACCGTTCGCCGACAAGTACGGCGTCGTGATCGCCGTCCCGAACATGGGGCAGACGGTGTATGAAAGCACCTTCTACCCGGAAACGATAAGCGGCTGGAGAATGGCGCCGGGCGTACGCTGGATAGGAGAAGCGGTGCTCACGCACATGCGGAAGAAATATTCCGTGCACACAAACCGCGCGCATACCGCCGTTATCGGATACTCCACCGGCGGACGGGGCGCAGTGCTCGTTTCGGAGCTGTATCCGGAATTCGCGTTCGCGGGGAGCGTGTCCGGCACGTTCGATCTTATGCGGCTGAAGACATCGGAAGGCGAATACAAGATACATGAGGTCGTCTACGGCAAGCGCGACAAATTCCCGGAACGCTGGCAGAAGGATAATTGCATATCGCCTTCGCTTGTAAGCAATCTTACCGGCACGGCGCTGTTCATCGGCCACGGCGGACGGGATACATCGGTCAGGCCCGATCAGCTCGATGCGCTGCGCGATGCGCTCAAGGGAACATCGATACGTGCGGAATTCATCGTGCAGACGAACGGCATCCATGACTGGAGTTATTGGAACTCTCAGTGGGATGCCATGTTCACGGCGATGCACGCGGCGATCACAAAGTAGCGGTTTTTTCGAGTGTATATCATTCAGGGGAGTGAGTATGAAAATAACGATGATCATCGCGACGATATGCATAGCAGGTTCATTGTCA
The DNA here is from genome assembly GCA_038043445.1 of Spirochaetota bacterium. Classification (NCBI taxonomy): domain Bacteria; kingdom Pseudomonadati; phylum Spirochaetota; species Spirochaetota bacterium. Next base: position 78,102 of record JBBTBY010000027.1, on the reverse strand, counting down.
GCCGCCAACGATATGCCGGCGGATTTCGTCGAGATACGCACGGTGATACCGGATATCATCCTTGATATACGGTACGCCACGACGAATAATTTCCTCGGCGTCATTCACAACGGTTTCTACGCCGCCAAGGCATGGTGCGTAAAGGAGGCAGCGGACGCGCTCTCGCTCGTGCAGAACGACCTGAAGCCGCAGGGGCTGAAGCTGAAAATATATGACGCCTATCGCCCGATGTCATCCGAATGGCAGATGATAGAGTGGGCGCTCGCCGCCGGAAAGCGCAGCCTCATCGGCATCTATATCCCCGGGTCGATAAATCCCCTCACGCGATACGGCCATGTATGCGGCAATATGATCGATGTTACGCTCGTGGATAAAGCCGGAAAAGAACTTGTCATGGGAACGGGATACGATGAGTTCAGCACCAAGGCGAATACGATGAACGCAAGCGGGCTGGTATTATCGAACCGTATGCTTCTTCTTAAGACGATGGAAAAGCGCGGGTTTAAAAATTACAGCGGTGAATGGTGGCATTTCAAGTATACGGCGAAAGAGCATGAGGCGCTCAATACGCCGATACGCTGACCATTCGCTGAACGCAGGGATTGACTGCGTCCCATAGCGGGATATACTCCCAGAATGAAAATGACATGGGACACGCGCAACGCACGCGTCGATACGGATGCGGAACTGGTATTCCTCGCCGACTGTGAGACTGGCGGTCACACGCATATCTCGGCAAAAAAGCGATTCCTGCAATTTCTCCGCGCTATGCGCTCGATGCACGCCATGCCGAAAAAGGTGCTCGATGTCGGCGGCAACAAAGGCACCGGACGCTGGTTCTCGGCAACGCTCCCGTCATCGACGGTGACGATACTGAATGCATCGCCCAAGGAGCTTCACGGCTACAAGCCGTTCCTGAAAGGCGACGCATCCGATTTCAAGACGAAGGACAAATTCGATCTTATCATCCTCGGCGAACTGCTCGAGCATGTGTATAACCCGGACGGTGTAATAGCATCCGCGTCAAGGGCGCTCGCACCGGGCGGGTATGTGTACATCACGACGCCCAACCTCGCGTGCATTTATAATCGTGTGTTCCTCGCCTTCGGTCTTTCGCTCATGAACTATTTCCCTTCGATACGCTACCGCGCCGGCAACCGCTTTCTCGAGGACACGAACGGCGTGTTCGGCATCGTCCCCGATCACAAATCGGTGTTCACGTACGGTGCGCTCCGTGAAGTGATCGGCCATTACGGGCTTTCTGTCGTGTACGCGGACGGCTATGATTACGGCCGGAAAGAGCCGTTCCGCACGGTAGGCGATCGTTACTACAAGATACCAGCATCAGGATTCCGGAGCAGGCTCAACGACATGCTTCCGGTGGGTCTCCGCGAGGGGATTACCCTCCTCTGCAAAAAAACGGGGGAATGCAAGCCGGGAGAGGGTATTCTCACGCATTCGGTGTGGGATCTGTAGCCGCGCACGCCCCAGCGCATCATATAAATCAGGAAAAACCACAGAGAAACGCAGGAGAAAGCACAGAGAGCAAAAATAAAAAATGAAATCACCCGATTGGTGAAAACTAAAAACCCGCATTTCTCTGTGCTCTCCGTTTTCCCTCTGTGGTTGCATTTTTCTTACATGATAATTCGGGCACGAGCGCGCTCTTGACAATAGCCCCCATTGACCTATCATGGCAGGACAATAGTAAGGAAAACACATGAAAAAGAAGCCCGTGAAAAAGGGTTCATCTCCCAAAAAATCGTACTCCATGCTCATTCAGCTCATCGTCGGGCTTGTGATAAGCGCGGTATTCATCTTCATAACGTTCCGCACGCTCGATTTCGGCAAGATCTGGCAGAGCCTCCTTTCAGCGAACTGGTTCGTTGTGCTCATCGCCGTTGTGGTGCAGATCGCGGCACTCGCGCTTCGCGGGATACGCTGGGGGTATCTCATACCGGTGAATGCGAAGATACGCACGAGCACGCTCATCGAAGCGACGTATATCGGCTATATGGCGAACAACATCTTTCCGGCAAAGCTCGGCGAGATAATACGGCCGTATCTCCTCGGAAAAAAAGAGGGCATCAGCAAAACATCGGCCTTCGCGAGCATCGTCATGGAACGCATCATCGATGGCCTCACCGTTGTCGGCATACTGTTCGTGATATCGTTCATCTCACCGGAGATACTCCGCAATACGAAGGAGGCGCTCTCCCTCGTCGCATCGTTCCTCGGCATGAAGTCGGCGCCCGCCATAGACGTGCGGAAGGTAACGACCGTCGGGTTTCTCGCCGTCCTCGCGCTCCTTGGGTTCATGATATTCCTCCGCGTCGGGCGGTCCACGGCGTTCGGTGTCGTCTCGTTCTTCCTCAAACCGCTGCCGAAGAAGTTCTCCGAGAAGGTCATCGCCGTCCTTCACAAATTCGTCGACGGCATCGGTTTCAAGCCCGCGCCCGGAAGCGTTCCTATCATGACCGGCATCACCGTCATCTACTGGATACTCATCAGCGCAAGCCTCATGATACTTCTCTTCGCCTTCCCGTTCGGGCGCGCGCTTCCCTCGCCGTATCTCGCCGCGCTCTGGGTGATGTGCATATCCGGGCTCGGCCTCTCCATCCCCTCGGCGCCGAGCGGCATCGGCACGTATGAATTCGCCGCCATCTTCGGCCTCGTCCTCTGCGGCATTGTCCCCGAGGACGCGGCATCGGTCGCCATACTTGCACACTTCGTCATCGGGCTCATTCCCCAGGTCATAGCCGGATTCATCTGCCTCGGTATAAGCGGTGTCAGTTTTTCCGAAGCCACCAAGGGGTGAACGCACATGCGTGTCGATGATGCATTCTCACAGCAGCGCCGCATCAATGAACGGAAGAAACCATCCGCGACATCATCGAAAACAGGCTCCGCCGATTTCCGTGCGGCGCTCGAAAAGCAGGAAGCGGTCGTATTCGAAGAATTCTCATTATCGCTCGATGACCTTAAGCGCGAAATAGACACTGCCGGCGATGCCCTCGACCGCGAACCGTCGCTCGAACAGTATCAGCGTTTCCGCGACCTCATACGCGAGCTCACCAAACGCGTCTCCACCGATGCGTACCGTCTCAAGAAAGTCGGCCTCTCGCGCACAAAGCAGTATGAGATCGTCAAGGTCATCAATACGGAACTGGACGCGCTCTATCGGCTCGTCCGCAAGACACAGAAGGACCGCATTGCGGTGACGAATAAGATCATACGGCTGAAAGGGCTTGTCGTGGATGTGATGTCGTGAATTCACCCCTATCCCCCGGCCCCTTTCCACCCGTGGCGGCATTGCCGCCAGCTGCGCCAAAGGCGCACGTCTAGGAAGGGAAAGGGGCTCGCTTGTTTTGAACATAGAATGTATCGTAAATAATGTATTATTCTGAATGACCATTGTTGCTGTGTGATGCGAACCATTTGCTTGTTACAGCGGTCGATTTCTTCCCTGCAGCGGGTCAATTCTTCATTGCGCAGGATAAAAAACCCGCTACAGCGGCGTGTTCACACTTCGCAGTGGAACACATGCCGCAGACAACGCCCGAACGCTTCGTGCTGATACGGTCTGAGATCAAAGGCAGAATTGAGATTGTCGCGGATATGTTTCGGCGTTTCGGGCAATGACTTTTCGTGCCTTACACAGGTCGTTATCTCCTGTTCAAGAGTTTGAGGCATTATCCCCCCGCTTTTGAGGAAATAGAATCGACAACCGCATCCGAGATCCACATTCCCTTCGAACGCATCTCAAGCAGCACCGTTTTTACGGACGGTAACAGCCCGGCACGTTTCGCCAGGATCAATACCGATCCGGTACCGAGTGGTTTGATCCCCAATGACAGGCAGCACGCCTTCGCTTCCGCGTCACCCAGCACAGGACGAACGGCGGGATTCGCCAAAGCAAACGAAATTACGCCGGTTTCTCCAATACCGAGATCCCATGAAATAACTTTATCATTATTCTGCGTGTTGCAATGCACGACAATGCCGTCTTCTTTCAATACAGTTGCTGTTTCATTCGAAGCATCGACGGCTATTTCCTGCACCACGACACGCGGAATATACATTTTATCGAACAATTTCCGCAGAACATGAAAATACCCCGTTTTGGAAAAGAGTATTATCGGCGAGGCATTGAGGACGATCTCGTTACTCATCCAATTCCTCATGCAAAGAGGTCTCGTCGTCCTGTAGCACTGAAACTTTATACTCACTTAAGACTTTAATGAACTCGGCGCGGGTCACCCCGCATATTTCGGCGGCCTTGTCCTGCGTGATCTTCCGCATCTCATACCATTTTACTGTCGCAGCTTTTTCCATCTCTTTCACATATTCTTCCGGCGTTACCCATATGCTTGAAAAGGCGCTGTCGGGGATGTTGATGGTCAAGCGCATAAAAGCCTCCTTCCGCTATTTTGTGTAAAAAAACTTATTCAATTTCTTATCCGCTCCCGAAACCTTATAATCGGCGTCCATTCCTAGTGCGAGCTCTATGACTTTATTCTTGAGGAGTTTGCCGTCTGCCGCGAGGCGTTCATCTTTGGAGAGCAATGCTGTCAATTCGTTGAGCAAATTCTGCATCGAGCGTCCTCGCGTAAAAAACTATTCGCAATCTATGCCCGTAGTATATACCAATCATATTATTCTACAACAAAATTTATAGAGTCGCGTGTATCGGGGTTACTCTCCCCTTTCCCTTCTCAGACGTGCGCCTTTGGCGCAGCTGACGGCAAAGCCGCCACGGGTGGAAAGAGGCGGGGATAGGGGTTGCCCCCCCTACTTCCACTTCCCCTGCGACACATTCGTCGCTATCGTATAGGAAGCGTCGGCATTCGTGTTCACCGCTCGCCGGTACACGACGAAATTCCTCGTAAGCACCGCTCGCCGCACGGGGAAGCGATTGGTGCTCAATGACACTGACCCGCTCCCCCACTGATAGGACGCGATAACGGCATTGCTCATATCACCGAGCGTGTTCGCTGTCGTCTCGGCCTTCGGCAGTGCTCCGATGAACTCCCCGGCCGTGACCGTTCCGTCAATGCCTTTCGTATCGGTACCGACGCGGATACTGAAATTACCCACCATGCTCCGTATGAACGCGTTCCCGCCGGCGGCATTCCGTATGATGGAATGAGGTATCTTCCCAAGGAGCGCATCGCATGCGGCAGCAACGAACGCATCGCTCACGGGGATAAGCGGTGACACATTGGAAACGGGCGTATCGAGTATGAGAACAAGCGCGCGCGGAGTGAATGAGAGCACATCGGCAAGCGGGAGGAATGAAGCCGTATTGGAAAGCACGCTGTCCGACGCTGCGAGGAGAATGCCGTCTTTGCCGCGAAGCGCATAGGTGTTCAGATAGAGTACCACGACGCCGTCGGCGGCTATGGTCCTTGCCGTGAATTTCTTTATGAATTGCGCACGCGCGAAGGGACCGGTGAGGAATGATACCGACTCCTCAGGCACATTCACCGATGTCGTTGTCTGAAAAAGCTCTTCGATGAGCGATGGCAGTTCGGGATTTGCCGGTATCGAGGGATGCGCCGCGCTTACGCCGATGGAGTACAACCGCACCGGGACGTCCGCCGCCCACAGGGAAAGCGAGGCAGCGACCGCAATGAGAAAAAGCCTCATGCGCCTTTGAGCTTCTCGAAGGAGGCAATGGCGACCTCGATCTGCTTTTGATCGGGCTCTTTCGTCGTCAGACGCTGGAACAACAGCCCCGGGAAGATCGCCGCCTGCAGGACGAAATTCTTCTCGAAACGGAACGCGAGCTTGAGAAGTTCGTAGGAAATACCGGCGATGAAAGGCAGCATGCCTATCTGTATCGCCAGTATCGCGATATTGCTCTGGAATTTACCCATTGTACGGAAGCCCGGCAGGCTGTTGATGAGCGGCTGCATGGCGATGTAGACGACAACGCCTACTGCAAGCACGAGAAAGATGAAAGTCGTCCCGCAGCGCGGATGAACGACGGGGAATCGCTTCACTGTCTTCGGCGATATTTTCTCCCCCGCTTCGTACGCATTGGCGACCTTATGCTCGGCCCCGTGATACTGGAACATACGGCGCATGTCCTTCATGAGCGACATGGCGAGAAGATAAAAGAAGAACACAAGGAGCTTGATGACGCCGGCTATGCTGTTGAAAACAATGGGATGGTCGACGGCCATGTTCTTGGAATTGAAAAGGCCGCCGAGGAGCACGGTGAGCACGAAGGGCAATGCCTTGAAAAGTGCTATCGCGAACACGAGCGAAAGAATGAGCGCGATGGTAAGCACCCAATCGCCGTTCCCCTTTTTTTTCTTCGCCGCTTCCTTCTTACGCTCTTCCTCGGTCATGGCCTCATCAGCGGAATACGTGAGGATAGAGTATCCGAGCTTCAGCTGCTCGAAAAAGTTGAGCATGCCCCGGAGGAACGGCAGCTTGAAAAGCGTATACTTGGAAGCCGCGCTCACTATCGCTTCCTTCTTGGTCACGATATCGCCCTTCTCCCGGCGCACCGCCACCGCATAATGCATCTTATCACGGAGCATGACGCCCTCAATGACGGCCTGCCCGCCCACGGTCTCCACGGTCCTTCTATCGATTTTCTTTTTCATTGTTCCTTGCCTTTTATTGTCTCTTTCAGTGTCGGAAATCTGCCGCAGGAATACTGCCCTTCCGGACAGAACCCCTGCGTATCGCACGATGCGCCCGCGTTCTTGAACAGCGCCGGCGCCGCACCCTTCGCAAGCTCGCACATGCGTTTCGCCATGGCGCGTATCTCCCATTGCGCACGGGTGCACATGCGCAGATTGAAGAAATGCATAAGCTCGCGCGCGTTCATCGTCACTATTATCTTCGCCTCTTTCGCGTTGGGGAGCACATACCGCGCATCTTCCTGCTCCACCCCGCTGTCGATGAAGTGGCGATAAAGCGATGCCGCCTCGTTCATGAACGTCTCGTAGCGCGATGCAAGCGCCTTGTCCTTCTGTATGGCCGGCGGCGTAGTGTACGTAAATGAAGCCCCCTCGGCGATGTAGCGCTGGCTTTGCTGCGAATAGCTCGCCAGGCGATGGCGCACAAGCTCATGCGTGGTCACGCGCGAAACACCGTCGATGCCGAACGTGAAGCTCGCATGCTCAAAGGGCGTATAATGGTTCATGTCGGCAAGCTTCGTAATGAACGCATCGACATCGCTTTTCGCTATCTTCGTCTCAAGATCGGCGATGCTCGCCGGGGAATAACATAGCCGCGCGGCGGTCGCTACCGCGGTTTCAGGGTCGGGCGTATGTCGGAGGAGTCGTACTTCCATGCGGGAAGTATAACAAAATCGCGAAAAAAGCAAAGTGTCGCGAGATTCTCCATGCCGTTTCCGGTTTCGTCCATTCATTGTGCGGGGCATCGATAGTACCTTTCCGCAGTATCGTTATTTATCACAGAAGGAGCGCGACATGGACACCATTCGCACCGCCATACTCGGTTATGGACGCAACGGCAGCACCATGCATGCGGGCGGCGTCGGCACGAACAAAGGATTCACCATGGCGGCAGTCTGCGATATCGACGCAAAACGCCGCGACGAGGCGGCACAACGCTTTTCCTGTCCGGCATACACGGATCATCGCAAAATGCTTGCAAAAGAGAAACTCGATCTCGTTATCATCGTCACCCGCACAGACCAGCACTGCGCCATGACATGCGATGCACTTTCCGCGGGGGCGAATGTCCTTGTCACAAAACCCTGGGCGGTGAACGCGCGTGAGGCGCGTACGATGATAGCCGCGGCGAAACGCACGAAGCGCATGCTCCTTCCGTGGCTTCCGACGTTCTGGGGTGCGGACACGCGAAGGCTTCGCGAGATCATCGAGCAGAAGACCATCGGCGATGTGTTCATGATACGCCGCATCGTCACCGCTTTCGGGACACGCAGTGACTGGCAGACGGAAAAACGCTGCGGCGGGGGTTATCTCCTCAATTGGGGACCGCATATCGTATTCCCCGCAGTGCTGATCGGGGGCGGAAAGCCGCGTACCGTGTACGGGAACATGAAGCAGGTCATCAATCCCGGCGACGTCGAGGATAATTTCTTCGCCGCGATAACGCTTTCCAACGGCACGCTTGTGCTTGCGGAGCATACCATGACGCCGACGGCAATGCCCAACTGGATAGTACAGGGAACGAAAGGGAGCGTTATCGTCCATGGAAAACAGCTGACGCTTATCCGTCATGAACCGCCGAAGCCCGACGACCCGACGAAGTACGCCGACATGAAAGGAGCAAAGCCCAGCGAGAGTGTGGAAACGCTCGGCGACATCTACGGTGACACGAATGAGATCTATGCCGCCATCGCAAAAGCGATTCGCGGGGAAGCGGCCTATCCGGTGTCGCTGGACGCGGCGCTCGAGCTTTCCACGATATTCGATGCCATACGCTCATCAAACGAAAAAAAGCGCATCGTTTCGATGTGACTTCGCTGAAAGCATTATCAGATAGGCAAAAAACAGTTGTGTACATTGACACTGCACATCCGTTGCAGTACAGTATAGCGGCAAGGACAAGAACGATATCGCTTTCAGGAGCCCCCATGAAAGACCTCTATCGATTCGTCATTACCGCCATCATCACCGCGTGCGCAGCGTACACAACACCCATCGGTTTTGTAACAAAGCAAGGGGCAAAGCTCTATCTCAACGGAAAGGAATACCGCGCCATGGGCGTGAACATGCCCAATCTCCATCAGTCGTACATGGGCACCTGGTTCCATGATCGCGAAAAATACGGCACGCATGAGAACGCGAAGCAGGCGATGATAGACGGCGTCCTTGATGCGGCGAAGAACGGCGTGGCCTTCATGCGCTTTTTCGCAGGCCCGGGATATCCGAAAGATATAAGTCTTCTGTACGCTAAAGATCCCGAACGGTACTGGAAAATGATGGACGAGGTGTTCGCGCTCTGCCGCACGAATAACATCCGACTCATCCCGTCCCTCGGCACAGTGACAGGGTGGTATTCCTGGTGCTCTGAACCCGCGCAGGCGATACTCGATCCGTCATCGAAGACCTATGCCGCGACGATGAAATATATCCGGGAATTCGTATCGCGATACAAGGACGATCCCACCGTGCTCATGTGGGAGCTTGAGAACGAGGTGATGCTCAAAGCGGACGTCGATGTGAAGAACCGCCCGCTCAAACCCAAAGGCGTCTATCCGGCCGATTTCCCGAACACGATACGCACCAACGGCGAACGCGAGGACTCGCTCACCTGGGACATGATAATGCGTATATACAAGGAGCATACCGCGTTCATCAGGTCGATCGACCCGAACCATCTCATCACGAGCGGCGATTCGAGGACACGCGATGAATGCACGAGCCGCCGCGAGACATTCCCCGACTTCAAGTACCGGAGCGACACATGGGACGAGCTCCTTGCGAACAATATCGCCTCGCAGTCATCGCTCGATGTGTTCAGCTTCCATCAATACGGCAAACCGGGGAATCTTACCGACGAAAAAAAATACCCCGGATGGCCCGCGACGAGCGGTGAGCGATGCATCGGTCTCGTACACGCCGCTCTCGCCTCGGGAAAACCGGTGTTCATCGGCGAGCTCGGACAGGATACGCCCAAGCATGCCGAGGACCCCGGCATGGAGTGGACGCTTCGATACATCGACGCCTGTGAAAAAGAGGGTGCGCCGCTCATATGCCTCTGGGTGTGGCATTTCGTCTGGCAGAGCAAGGACTTCAATATGACGAGCGCATCGCATCCATTGATAGCGAAACGCATCGCTGAGTTCAATAAGAAATACGCAGCGCAGTAGGACGGTCTGCCGTTCAGCGCAGGACCATCACCTTAAGGACCTTCGTCCCCCACGACGACTTGAGCACGCAGACATACACGCCCGGAGCGACCTTGGCGCCGTCCTTCGCGCGCACATTCCAGAGCAGCCTGCCCTCGGTCCCGGTACCCGCGGGAACGGTCGCGAGACATTTACCGGCAATGGAATAGATCGAAGCCGACGTGCCTTCCATGATGTTCACGAACTCTATCCCGTCGCCATTGCGGTAGGGGTTGCCGAGGGCGACCGCCTGCGTGAGATCATTGCGCAGCGAGAACAGCGAGGAGATGGTGATATTGCTCACGATATAGGGTTCGCCGATGTCCTCTCCATTGTCCGCCACGACCATGAGATGACATTTCTTCGAGGTGTCAACGCCGCGCACGACCCATGTGTTCTTCACGCCGGTATCAAAAAGCCCCGTCGTTGTGCCGAGCAAATTCCCCCCGCTGATCGGTATCCACTGGGAGCTCCCGGCAAGGGCGTAGGAATACGCAAGCCCGTACGGGATGAGCGGCGCCTCGAGCGTAAGCGATAGATCGACGGCATTGGACAGGGGCCTCAGTACGGTACTTGCCGAAAGGATAGCCGGGCTCCTTCTGCTGTTGACGGTGTATATCCTTGCCTGTGTGGCGCTCGTATTGCCGACAGCGTCGCGGCCGTAACACGAGAACGTGACCGTACGCCGTATGTATACGCTCGTTCCCGGCTTTGCAAATGCCGTATACGTCACACCGTTCGTCGACCAATATCCATTATCCTCATCGACGGTCAGGTCAATGGTGAAACCGCGATTCGTCGTGAAACTCGCCGGAAATCCCGCGACCGTCGGTGCGGTATGGTCAAGCTCGGCATTGTAGGTAAGGGATACCTCGTCCTTGAACTCATCCGCCTTCGTATTCACCAGCGACGCGCCCCGTGCGTTCTTGATACCGTCAACACCGCACTTGAGCACGAGGGTGTACGCACCGCTCGCTGTCGCCCCGGTCCTCGCGTCATACCGTATCTCAAGCGATGTTCCCTTGTCATTGAGCGTTATGCTGTCGGCGGGGATGTAGACGCTCCCGGGGCCGTACAAACGGACCGTGCCGGCATTGATGCTGCCTGCGATGAACGCACTCTTGCTCGCAACGCTCGGGGTGAACACTTCCGCGGTGTAGATGCTTTCCGTAACGTTCGGATGCAATGCGCTGAGATCCACGCGCGGTGCATACGGGGCCGCCTTGGGGTCCATGACGATCATATGTGCGTAATGGCCGCCGCTCCCCTGTGTCGGATATATCGCCAATGAGCCGAAACGCGCCTCGGCGAAATAGAATCCGTCGAGCAGAAGCATTGCCATGCCCTTCAGCTGATACATGGACATGAGCGTCGGGGAACCCGATGACTCGGCGCTGTAGAGATGATAATCCGGTTCGGTATTCGCGATGAATTCCGATGCCGGCGGTGTCGAGGACAGCATCTGCCCGTCATAATAGAACCCATCGTGACTGAAGCCGCCCATGGCGCCGGTAAGACCGTAATTGTAAAGTTCATACAGTGCGTATTGCCCGACCGCTGCATACTGGTAGCGCACGAACCAGAGCTTGCCGTCGCTCTGCTCGTCGAACACCGCGCCGTTCACATTGATGAGCGATGTGCTCCCCGCTTTTATTTCGGTGCCGGCCGTATTCACGGAACTCATCTCGAATATCTTTCCGCTTGTTGACCGTATCGTGGAATGCTGGCGGGTGACAAGGTAGATGCGGTCCGGGTGGAACGGGTTCTGTATGACCACATGCCCCACGACATTCGCCAGTTCCGGAGACGTTCCCGTCCACATTCCTGCGGACCCCCAGATCTCCGCGGCGGGGACTGCACCTTCCGTAATTCGGAGCACGCCGTTCTTTATCGTCGGTGCCGCATTCGATGTGCCGATGGGAGTATACAGATATTTCGTCGCCCCGCTCGCATCGACAACAATGTTATGCGGACAGCGGACATGCGACATCGGCGGGGTATAATCCAAACCGCCGATATCACGGAACGACACCTCATATAACTTCGCGCTCGTGGAAAGCTGCACCTTCCTGAGATAATAGAAATTCGTGCTGTTCCTGTTCGTACCGTACCTGAACCAGATGATATCCGCATCGGTCTTCGCCACTTTCGCGCTGTAGAACGTATCGGCAACACCGAGACTCAGCACCGCGGTCGAATTGCCCCCCACATTGTATTCAAAGACCCGGTGCCACGAAGCGAGCCTGTTCGGAACGCGGGTCGATGTGCCCGATCCGCCCTGGGTGAAGGTCACATAGATACGCTGCCCCGACGTGGTCGGGTCAACGTAAATCTGAGCGACACGCGCGCCGTCCGGATGCGTAAGCCCCGCGGGCGTACCCCAGGATCTCGTGACGGTATTGAAATAACAGACACCGGAGAACGTCCCGACCCACATGCGGTGATTGAATTTATCATAGGAAACGGTGTATACCGCATCGCACAGGAGCCCGCCGCCCGTATTATCCTTCGTATAGCGGACGATAAGATTCCCGGATTTATCATACACCGCGACCCCGGCGCCGTGACGTCGCATATAATCCACCGAGACATGGTCATGAGTACTGATGCTCTCATGGTCCGGATGAAGACTTGTCGCACACCATATCGTATGATCGTCCTCGTTGATACCGACATCCGCCATATTCATCACTTCGTAGTCGCTGCCGTCGGATGCCATTCTGCTTGTGAGCGTTCCCGGGTTGTATTCCCAGAGCCCGAACTGCGTCGTCGCGAAATAACCATCGCCGGTCGGGAACGACCGATACGTCTGCATGACCGAGCCGGGTCGGAACGACAGCCGCTTCCATTGATGCGGAAAACTCGAGATGACCGATCCGCGCGAATAGGCGCCATCCGCACCGACCACCCAGTCCGCGTCGAGGAAATTGATGCCGGAGCAATTATTCACGAAACCGTCATTCGTTCTCCAGAGCACGAATGTGCCCCCGCGCGCCGTGATGTTCGCCCGTATATCCTCGTGATGCTGCTGCGCGGACGAGCCGGTGTACTGCGCCATGGAGTCGACGACATACTTGACGCCGCCCTGCCAGGAATCGAACACCGTTGGTCCGAAATTATCGATCATCTTCTTGATGGCCGAACGGCTCGGGCCGTCAAGCCGGGTGACGATGTAATAGCCGTACTTGCTCTTCGAGAATTTTATGCTCTCGCGGTTCAGATAATTGCTCTTCCGAATATAGGCATACGGGTTATTGGTGCACCATGACGCCAATGGATACATCGACGAAAGCTTGTGCATGATATACACATCAAGGATCGACCAGGCCGTGCTGCCGGCATTGTCATATCCTTTCGTCGGGAACCCGGATGACAGGACGATATAGTTTATCTTGCCGGCAAGACCGTTCGCATCGATGTAATTCTTTATGTCGGTTACGAATTGATCGCGCTGCGCCATGGGAACCTTTGTCGCCCCCGAACCGGAGAGCGATATCGTGGCGACATTGACCGCAGGTATCTTCCTCGCCGTCTGAAAATACGTCCCTATCTCCGCCGATGCTGCATCTCCCGCCTTGATGACAAGCAGAACGTCATCGTACGACGGCATTGCTGTCAGAGTAAAAATAAATGCGGCAAAACATACACTATAGGTTAGTATTCTGACCACGGTCGCTCCTGAGCACTTGTGCAGCACTTGTGCATTGCTCGCGCATAACGCTGTATTTCCTTGTACCAGTATTCTATATCCCCCGTAGAATGTAAATGTATGTTCAGGCATATTTGTATCTAATCAGGCATCCTGCCGTCGACTCAGCAGCCGCGTGCGATTTGCATTTCAGCAGAGGCAAGCGTATTATGGTTCAGGAGAATTCCCCATGACAGCGGTTACCGGAGCGACAGGACATCTCGGACAGGCCCTCGTCCATGAACTTGACGAACGCGGAGAGACGATATCCGTACTGCTTCGTTCACAGAGGCAGCGGCCGCTCATACCGGCATCCGCCGTCGTGCACGAAGGGGATATAACCGATACCGCCTCGCTTGTGCGCGCGTTCACCGGAGCGGACACCGTCTATCATACCGCCGCGCTCATCTCCATCGTACCGAAGCATTCCGATGCACTGCACCGAGTGAACGTTGCGGGGACTGAAAATGTCATTCGCGCCTGCCGCGAAGCGGGTGTGCGGCGTCTCGTGTATACAAGTTCCATCGAAGCGCTCGGTATCGGTGTGCCGGGCTTGACGGTCACCGAGGGAACTTCGTTCGATCCCGACCATGCGATCATGGAGTACGGGCGGACAAAAGCGCTTGCAAGCATCATGGTGCAGAATGTCAGGGACTTCGAAACGATCATAGTATCCCCGACCGCCATCATCGGTCCGTTCGACCGCCGCCCCTCGGCCCTCGGACGCATGATATATGACGCGATGTCGCGGAAGCTCATCGGCTATCCCGACGGGGGATTCGATTTCGTGGACGTTCGCGATGTCGCCGTGCTCCATATACTCGCCGCTGAACGCGCTCGTGCCGGCGAAAAATACATAGCCGCGGGAACGCCGTGTTCCGTGCATGAGCTTATGCTCCTCATTGAACGCCTCTCCGGTGTACGGCGGCCGATGCTCCGTATGTCCGCAAGCATGGCGCGGGTGATAGCGCGTTTCATGGAATTGTGGTACGCCGTTTCGCATACCGACCCGATGTTCACGGTAAAGGCCGTTGATATACTGCAGATGAACCCATCGGTGTCGTCCGAAAAAGCGAAGCGCGAGCTCGGTTACACCCCGCGGCCGCTTGAGACCACGGTCGCCGATACTATCGCATGGTTCAGGCGCACCCTCGATAAAAAGAAATAAAACGCATATTTACATGTAAGCGGTTTCTGATATACTTTGCAGTATGAAAACCATGACGATACCGCTGGCGCTCCTTACCCTGTCCCTCATCATGACCGGCTGCAGCGACCGCAATCCGGTAGCGGCATATCATGGCGGCGAGATACGCAGGAGCGACCTCAAGGAAGCGATGCGTACGTACGATGAGTCCCGTCAAGCCTCCATCGTCGGCAATATGGAAGCGCAGAAGAACGAGATACGCATGCTCGTCGAACGGCGGCTCATGGTGAAAGAGGCACAAGCGCGCGGCATCGACAAGTCGCCTCAGTTCAGGAACGCCCTTATCAGGGAGATCGGATCGCTCAAACGTTCGGTCTATCAGTCAGCGATCGTAACGCCCCGTGTCAGGCTCACCGGATCGGACTTCGACCGTCTTGCTGTCGGCTATTCCACCGGCGCCGTTTTCGCGCCCGTCGCGTTCTATCTCCCGGCGGATATGCGGGCGAAGGCCAAGCGCGGGATGCTGACGTTAATATCGAACATGCGCGCGCACGGCGTATCGAACATCGGCGCTGCCGGCCCCCTTCCCGCTGACTGGCGCATATTCCCGATGGTCGAAACGCGCGATTATTACAGCTTCGACCCCGAGATCGCCCCGATGATCGCATCGATGAAAGAAGGAGAGATACGCCTCATCGATGCCTCGTTCGGCTACATGGCGCTCATACTGTATGGAAAGCAGAAGCGTGACCCGAAGGTCCTTCAATCGATAAAGAACGACAGCTACGGACGAGAGCAATACCGTGCGCAGAAGATCGGCTGGATGATACGGTCGCAGGAACAGCGCCTCATCCGCGCGAACGACATACGCCGCTCATACGGCATCCTCGCTTCATCGCCGGCTTCGAACGCGGTACTCGCGCAGTACCGTGACTACACGTTCACCTACGGCGAATTCATCGCTCTTCTTTCATCCGTACGTCCTCCGGAGAACGCAACGGATATGCAGAAGATGGAATACCAGGCCGCTTCGACCAATTGGATAATGCAGTGCGCGCTCATCGAGCAGGAAGTATCACGTGCCGTCATCATGCGCCATTATGCCGGTCTTTGGATAGATAATCATCCGTCGGTGCGGCATGAACGATACGCCATCCATGACCGTGTGCTCGCGGATACGCTCATCGCCTCCGTAGCGAGCAATGCCCGCATGTCCGCCGATGTCGGCCCTGCGGCGCTCAGGGATTTCTATGAAGCAAAAAAGCGCGAACGATATATCGACCCGCGCGGTGCGACCATAGCCGTCCCGCTTCGCGGGGCATACGTCCTCTCCTTCGACGCGGTCTCAGATCGCATACCGGAGGACGTCCGCTCGGAAACCGCAGCGCGCGCTGCAGAGGGGCTCATCCGGACCCTGACCGATAAAGCGGCACTGCATTTCTATGTCGAGAATTTCTTGACCGCGATACCCTTTCCGACGCCGAAAATGCGGGAGCAGAAACGCCCCGTCCCGCCTCCGGTCTCGCAGCCGGCCCCCCCGCCATTGATGCCCCAGAAAAAGAAGGAGAATCCTCTGCGGTCCTTCATCGATACGGTACTGTTGGGCGGCCGTTCGGGTATTGCGTCCCGCGCGTACGCCGACCTTTCACGCGCGTATCTGCGTCTTGAATCCGTTGCCGATGACCGGCGGGCGACGCTCTCTCCTTCTGTCACTAATGCCATTGAACGGGCCGACAAAGCGCTCATACACGCGTTCCGTATGGGTACCCCGGACAGTACCTTCGCCGTCAAGGCGTTCGAATTCTACTACGACCACGAGGATATCTATCACGCAACACGCTGGATAGGGCGCTTGGCCGATGTACCCGACCTTGATATCGCCATCCTCACGAACCTGCTCAATTCGCCGCCGGATAAACGCGCGGCCGTCATCGACGGCATCGGGTATATAAACGACCCGCGCATCTACCCCGTGCTCGAACCCCTGCTCGCCGCAGCGAAGGACGACCAGGAAAAGATGATCGTCATCGATGCGCTCGGGCGTCTGCGCGATTACCGCGCGGTAAAACCGCTTGAGAAATACCTCTATAACGCGAAGGAAATATGGGGAGTACGCGTGCTTGCACTCGAAGCCCTTAAATCGATAACCGGTGCGACGTACTCGAACGTCAATCTCACCCCCCGCTGAGGAGACCATGCGCAATTACCGCACCTCGATACCCCGCCTGTCAAAGACAGCCGTCCTCGTCATCGGCGATATCATGCTCGACCGTTTCGTCTACGGCGATGTTGTTCGCATCTCACCGGAAGCGCCGGTACCCGTCGTCCATGTGAAGAACGAAACGAGCTTTCTCGGCGGCGCAGGAAATGTTGCGCGTAATATCCGTGCCCTCGGCGGGAAAGCGGGGCTCGTCGGCATCATCGGCAAAGACCGCGAGGCCGAACACATCGTCTCGGATATGGAGCGCTCGGGAATATCGCCGGACGGCATCATCATCGATACGGCGCGGCCTACGATAACGAAAACGCGCATCATCGCCGGTACGCAGCAGGTGGTGCGCATCGACCATGAGAACATGTCGCCTGTCAGCGCGGAAGCGCGCATGGCGGTAGAAGCGTACGTAAGCCGGCATCTGGACGATTACGACGGCATCATCATCTCCGATTATGCGAAGGGCGTCATCACGCGCGATTCCATCGACCATATCATGCGTACGGCGAAAAAGAAAAAAAAGTTCGTGCTCGCCGATCCGTCGATAAAACACTTTCCGCTCTACAACGGCATCACTTCGATGACGCCCAATCTCAAGGAAGCATCCGAGGGCGCACACCGGGAGATCGATGTATCATCGAAGGAAGCGATCGCAAAACTTGGATGGCACATCAAGGATTCACTTGACATGCCGCATCTCATGATAACGCTCGGACCGCAGGGCATGGCGATATTCTCCGATGAGATAAAAGGGAAGACACCGTTCTTCATCCCGACAAAAGCAAAAGCGGTGTACGATGTTTCCGGCGCGGGCGATACCGTCATTGCTGCGCTCGCCATGGGGCTTGCGGCGAAGCTCTCGTTCCTCGACGCAGCGTTCATCGCGAACTACGCGGCGGGTGTCGTCGTAGGCAAACGCGGAACGGCGACGCTCACGCAGAAAGAGCTTATCGACTCGCTCGGCTCGTGACAGAGCGAAAGCTTCTCCATACGCATCATCGCGGGGGAAGCGGGACGCAGTGGATACGAATGGAATGAACGCTCCCCTTGAACGGCTGACTCGCTCCCTGAGCGCCGACATACCCCGACCCGTCTATCTCTTTCCCCACGCATGAAAATATCGGCCGCGTATCCGCTCCGGGATACGGCATGCTCCCGGCCGCGGCGCCGTCGATGTACATCGTTATGTTTTTCGCATCATTGACAACGGTGATGCGCGATCCTTTATTCGCCGGCACTGATCGATCGCTCGTGAAATCGAACCATTGCGACATTGTCTTGCATGACACTTTTACTTTCCCGTCGGCTTGTACGCGAATACAGAGTTTGCCGTGTGCGCCGCCGTATCGTCGATCGGTGAAAAGCGTACGCTCGACATCGAAGGCGCTCACGGTCACGGACATATCCACGGTATAGGATACAGCGGGAACGCAGTTGGGCATGGCGAGCACGTCGTCGATACCGTCGAACACGAGCGCGCCATTCGTGCGAACGGGTTCCATACTGGAATTCCCGGCGTACATGGCGCCGGTTGAACCGGTGAGGAGAAATGCGCCCGATGCGAGAACGGTATGCAGTCCGCGTACGGATGAATCACGCACAAGAAAAAGATCGGACGGCGTCTCGTTAAAATCGTAAGAAAGCATGAGCGCTTCGTCATCGCTTACTTTCGTTTCATAACGCTCGCCGCTCATCGTATCGATAACGGGCATACCATGCGCCGCCTCACTGGCGCTGAAGATCGGGGTCGAATTCGCCCATTCGCCGACCGGGGAGAATGAGCGCGCATAGTACACATCGTTCGCACATCCCTTCGGGAGCGACGCGGTGTCGATGACCGCCATTGACGCTACACCGTCCGCGGATTCATCGTACAGACGCTCTCCGCCGACCAGCAGCATGATCATTTTTATCTTGTCATATGAAGATGCCAGTATGCGTTTCTCTTCAACATCGACGCGCGACCAGGTTATCGCCGGCCCCCCGTCGAGTTGAAATACAACACGGCCTGTATCGCGCATTGCCGCATCGACAAAAAAACCGCCATGATAGAAATTACCCGCCTGCGGGAGCGCAAAGATCACGCAGTTGCTGTTGGAAATGGACAAGAGCTGCGGCGGCACCCCGTGGGAATGCGCATTGTTCACCCGAAGCACGACCCCGTCCTCGAAGCATAGCGACCCGCGAGGGGCTGCCGGCGGCGGCTCGCTGAGAACTATCCGAAGCCGCATGCGTTGCATTCCTGCCGGAACAGACAAGGCGCCGCTCGGAGATGAGGCGACCGCCTCGTCGGAATTGCGCAGTATCTGGATACGGCTTGCACCCTTCACGGAAGATGCTGACAGAACGCTGCCCTTTACTGCTATCGTCGGTGCATCGTGCATTGCCGAAAGCAGGTGGCTGACCGTTGTATGATCTTCGCTTATGCCGGGAATAAGCCGGATGAAATCGATATACCGCATTACACCGTTCTTTCCCAGAGCTGCGTAGATGTGAACAACACGCGCGGGATCGAAGTCCCGGGGAGAGAACACGAGACGCTTTGCCTCCATGGCCGCTCCGCTCAGCACGACATCTTCTCCCTTCCTGATGACAGACCCGTCGGGGTTACGCAATTCCACCGACACCGGCGAGGAAGCCGCTTCGCAGGGCATTCCGAGCACTTCGACGCATATTGATTCTCCGAGCGGGAGGCTTTTTCGATACGAGAGATACACGCGCGAGCCCGGAAAAACGACCGCTGTTCCCTTGAACTGCGCTGTGTAATAGCGGGTAATATCACTGCGAATAGTGCTTTTCAGGAGCGACGGAGCGATCTGATGCTCCTCGGAAAAATCGTTCCAGCTGTAGAGATCGAACATGGTCGCACCGCCGGCAAGCACGCTTTCCCATGTTGCGCGCAGCAATGCGGTCCCGTCCGGCGGAATTAAGATAGAGTACTGCGTGCGCCAATATTCGGGCCATGGCGACACCATGATCGTTTCCAAGCCTTCCCCGCCCGCTTCTTTGTATGCGCGTATCAGATTGCTGTACTGATGGGCGTAGATGTTGATCCCCGAATCTGCGATACCGGAGAATCCGGCATCGATATATGACCGCGCCAGTGCCGCATGCGCCGGCGACAATGAACCGTCGGCCTGTGCGCGTATCGGCTTCAGATGGGCGAGCCAATGACCGCGATACCCCTTACCGGCAAGTTCGGCGAATAATTCGCGCCAGAATTCCGGTTTTTGATCGTCAGCCTGATAGGTCATGATTATCGGCGATCCGTTTTTGCGCGGCACTTCTGCGTTCGCAAAACGGGAGAACCACATGCGCGCCATGGAGCGTACGTCCTCGGGCGTATGCACCGCGCCCGTATTGCAGTCCATCATGAACGGAGCGGTAAAATTCCTCCGCCGTACAATGCCAAGGAAGCCTTCATACTCGTCCAGCTGTTTCTGACGGGCCGCGTCGCTCGTATTCACCGTCGGGGCAAAGATAAAGCCGTCTATACCAGCCGCTATTGCCGCGTCGACTTCGGTGAGTATGTCGTTCGTCCTGTTGCCGGTTATCGGAAGCCTCGTTTTATCGACAGCACCCGGCCATCCCGGCCCGCGATATTTCGTAAGCCCCGGCATATAGATCGCGAACACCGCCGGCGCAGCCGCTTGGCAGCAATACGATACACAGAAAAGCACGATGGCGCTTACCACATGACGTATCATGATCTGTCTCCTGACTTCCCTCAGTATACCAAAGAACTGCGGCGAACGCCATGGACTTTTTGCAAAAGCATATGGATGTTGCGCAACGGATCACGCCGTCATACGATTCACACGATGGTCGAAACCAGCGCCTTTTTCCGCAATGCAACCGTATCGATATCCAATCCGAAACCGGGTCGTGATGCTTTTATCGCCATCGTACCGCCCTGTTTTTCCGTCGCCTGAGACCGCACGCAGTCGAGGAACACTTCCGACTCGCCCTCTTTTTCCAGCGCCTCCACCCATTCGGCATCGAGACCGACGGCGACCTGCTGCCAGCTCGAAAGCGCGGGGCCGATGAGACTGTCATCGCCTATCATGAGTTTCGCGCCGAAGGACCTCACTTTCTTCGCAAGCGCGACCGCGGCGATAACCGACCCCATGCAGCCGGGATGGATATTGTATATCCTTCCCATGCCGGGGATCACCGTGTGTATCGCTTTCACCGCCGGACGCATGATGTGATCGGGAATGAGATCGAGCGCGCCGACTTTCTTCTGCAGCGCGACCCATTGCTCATGATCCATATCCGCGGGGTCTTCACAGGCGTTAAGACCGACCGCGTGCAATGCCATGAGCGACGGGGCGATATCGTCGACAGGATCAGTCGATTTTTTCATTCGATACCCGCAGTTCACATCGCCGACGATATAGGTATCGCGTCCCATCTCTTTTCTGACGGCCGTTATCACCGCTTTATCAAGCTCGGGCTTCCCGAAAAGTTTCACCTTTATATGTGAGCTGTATCCCATCGCCTTCACGGCGGCTGCCGCCGCGCCGGCCTTCGCCGCATCGTCCTCAAGAACACAGTAGAGACCGGGAACCGGTTTCTCACCGGGCATATCGAGAAGTTCGGCCGCCGAAACACCGAGCTTTTTCCCCGCAAGATCGATGAGCGCCATCTCCGCCATCTCAACGCGCAGATTGCCCCACGGGGAAAGTTTTTCGGCAACGAGCGAGAGCGCAGCGGAGAGCGGCATGCCCTTCAACTCGGCGAAACACTCGCCCCACTTTTTCACATCGACGTTCTTATCGTTGGAGGTTATCCTGTTCTCACCCCACCCGGAGACCGATCCGGACGCGATGCGAATGAATCCTATCTGGCGGCTGTACCAATTGCCCCAGCTGTAATGGCGAACCACATCCACGTCGAAGCGCATGAGCTCTATCTCATCGATGACGATGGAATCTAATTTTGACCTGTACTTCTCAAGCATAGGAACTCCTCATCGAATGATAGCATGAAATAAAGATTACCGCACGCATAACCCCAGCCCAACAGATCACGTAAGAAAATAAAACCACCGAGGTCACGGAGAAAAGTCAGAGAATACAAAATCAGATTTTCTCTGTGCTCTCCGTGCCCTGCGTGGTTTCTCTTTGTCCTTATGCGAGGGTTTGGGCCAGCTCAGGCAGCGCGTTGTTTCCCGTAGGTGAAGAGCACGCCGGTGAACTCGTCCTTCCTGTTGAGAAGTCCGTCGTACACAGCGGGAGCATCGTCTATCGTCAAGCGGTGCGTAATGAGCGGGCCGGTCTTCAGCAGTCCGTTCGCAAGCAGCGTGATAAGATACGGCTCGACAGCACGCTTCTCATCGGGCGTAAGCGATCCCTCATGCGCGCCGACAAGTTTCATTCCCTTGCAGTGTACATCGTCATAGAGATCGACTTCCATCGGTGTGCGGGGGCTGCCGAGGAGCACTGCTGCGCCGTTCTTATTTACGGTCTTTAAGCATTCGCGTATCACCGGGTTCGCGCCTATCGCTTCGACGGCGATATCCACACCGGCGACACCGATGGATGACAGCGCTTCGACGAATGACCGCCCTGCGGGATTGACCGTCTCATGGAGGCCGCATGCATTCGCCTGCGACAGACGGCGGTCGACAATATCAACGCCGTAGACATGCGACGCGCCGGAAAGAAGATAGAGCTGCGCCGCAAGATTGCCGATGACGCCCATCCCGGCTACAAGCACTGACTTGCCGAACGAAGCGGACATCTGCCACGGTGCGGTAAGCGCTATCTCGGCCATGTGATAAAAAACGAACGGTTCATAATCGACACCGGCGGGTATCTTTATGTAGCGCGATGACGCCGCATTGATAACCTGATACGTGGCGTGCTTGCCCCAGAAATATATCGTATCGCCTGCCGAGAGTCCTTTGACGGCCGCTCCCGTCTCGCGGACTATGCCCACGCTGCTGTAGCCCGGGAAGAACGGATACTTCGCCCACGCATTCGTCGGGTCGCTGAAGCGCGGATGTATCTTCGTATACATGGCGAGTTCCGTCCCGGCGCTCACGAGCGAGGCGACGGTCTCCACAAGCACGTCGGTATCGGTGCGTATCTCCGCGTCGTAGCGGTCCACATCGCACACAAGCTTGTCGCGAAAAACTATCCTTTCTGCACGCATGATGTACTCCTTGATGGGAATACTATAAGCCCGCGCCGACGTATTGTCGTTCATATGAACAACGTGTTCCAATAATGTACATATCGCTTGCCAAGTGTCGCGTATATGCTACAATCGCGCTATGAAAGCACGAACGCTCCGATCAGGATCATTGATAGCCATTCGGCGCACTGATGTGACGCTCCCGGGATTCCTTCACTGCGGCATGCATCGATATTCCTCGGCACATATTCCCATACCGGAGCATGCTCACACCGGCGCCGTCGAACTATGCTATCTTTCTTCAGGGCATCAGATAATCGATAACGGGGATGAACGCTACGAAATGCGCGGCAACGATGTGCTCATCACAAAACCGGGCGTATTGCACGGATCGTCCGAAGAGCCGGCGGAAAAATGCGCGCTCTACCACGTCGCCGTGTCCGAAAAACCGCCGCTCCTCGGGTTCGACACCGCCGATGCGAAAGCAATACTCCGTGCGCTCTCTTCCGCGACGCGCATATTTTTCCCGGGGAATGCACGGATGAAGACGCTCTTCGACGATGCATTCTGCGCGTTCCGCGACAAGACGCCTTTCTACCGGAGCATCATCGCCATTCGCATCATGGACCTTCTGCTTGAGGTCGTATCGGCGATGCCGCAGCGCGAAAAAAAAGCCGTGCCGGAAGCGGTAGCGCGCGCCATGCGATTTGCCGACGAACATATCGGCGAGCCCATTGATACGCCGCAGATGGCAAGAGCTGCGGGTGTTTCGGTCCCGCAGATGAAGCGGCTCTTTGCTTCTGAGGTCGGCATTCCCCCGAAGGAATTCATACTGCGCCGGAAGATAGACCGCGCGAAGGAAATGCTCGCCGCGAAACGCATGCCGGTGACCGATATCGGCCTTGCGCTCGGGTTCTCATCAAGCCAGCATTTCGCGACGATATTCAAACGTTATGCGGGTGTGCGCCCGGTCGATTTCCGAAAGAAGAGAACCTAGCGATACCGGTCTTTATTCGCACGTCCGGTTATGCTGCAACGGTTTGCAGAAAAGAGCAAGAGATATTGACGCGGATTGCGCGGATGATCCGGCTAATTCATCCTTATATTCTCAAGTTATCACATAATATGCGGCCCCCTTCCACCAATATGAAATAAAGTCATGTCGCGGTGAAGAGAAGAAAGCATTGTCTCACAGAGTCCACGGAGCTCACGGAGGGAATCATATTCTTCGCGAGCTTCGCGGCTTCGCGTGAGACATTTCTTCTCTTAGTTCGGACCAATGAAAATACAATTGGGAAAAGGATGTCACGCGACGGTGCGAAGAATACTCGGAAGAATAATAGGAAAAGACAGGGAGCACCACGATGAGCTGGATTAACCGGATTTCATTATCAATGTCGTCCTGTTCATCCGGTGCGTCCTGATGACTTTTCTCTTCCGGCGCTATCGGACACGAATATCTGTCTCGAGGCGAATTAATAAAAAGTCGAGGTTATCATCGATGAAAGGTATCGATACTTCTTTACCACAGTGGAGCGCCTTGCGCTGAGCTGTAAGCGAGCCGAAGGCGAACAGTCGAAGCGAGTCGAGGGATTCGGACGAGATAGGGACGAGGAATGCCCGCTCGTATGCGGCCTTCGCCGAAGTTACCTTATGCTGCTATGAATTCAATGCCTCTCTGTGCCCGTGCCCCCCCCTCTTTCCCTGCCATCCTCGTTATAACACCTTGTGCTGTGCCTTCTCGATTTACATTATGTGCTGATGCTCCTGTCTCCGGTACGGCAGCGAGCTTGCGCAGTTCGAAGCAGTGACCATCGGAAAACCGGCGTGACCTTTTTTCTCGATGAGAATTCCTGGGCGCCAGTACTGATCATCGTCGAATTATCTTCTGGAAAGTATTATCCAGATCGGATGCAGACCCCTTCATTTCATGAGTAACGTGTGATGCAAAGGCATTATAATATGTGATCTTTTCGTCAAGGAAATCATTAATAACATCAATGCGTTTCTCCAACCCCAGTTCAACACCGCTTTTCTTCCGCGATAACAGCATCTCGATCTCATTGACGAGCACGGTGTCAAGCGATACAGCTTCGACAAGCTCCTGAAACAGCATAGGTGGATACGAACCGTACTTTTCTATCCACATGCACGCAAACAGTGGACGAAGTACATAGAAATATTTTTTCACACGCACCAGCTCGCCTTGAAGATATTCCCTGAAATTTCCTTCGGCCATATGCAGGTAATGGTGAATAGCGGTTTTTGGCGAAAAGAAGCGCTCGGAACATTGTCGGATCGCATCGTAAGCTGCAGCATCCTTTTTATATATGATAGGCGATATCAGCCACTCGAATAACACCGGATTTGATTTACTCATGAGGAACAATGCTTTCTTAATGTCCCATCCGGAAAAGTCATAGTCATCGCTGATCGGCATCTCAATAACATCACGTTTCGGGAGCACGTTTACATACCAATTTTCCGGATGAGCATAAATGAAGCGGACATCAAAGTCACTGTCTGTTGATTCAAACCCCCACGCACGTGAGCCTGACTCAACCGCAAGCAGTATAGCAACTGAAAACTCTTTTTCAATGGATTGCAGACGTTTTATGATTTCATTCCTATAGTGAATCATAGAATATATTCCCTGCACAAAATTGTATTCCATTTTAGACATATATCAAGGAATAGCAACAATGTCTGCTTTACATAAACAAATTTCCCACCTTGCCATTTTCTTCTCCGCGCGCTCCGCGTCGCCGCGAGATCATTTCCCTCTCTCCTCTCCCATCCCTCTTCCTCCGTGGTTTTCCCCTCTTTCTCTGCAATCCGCGTTAAAATTCCTTCCATATTTGTCCAAAATGTATCACAAAACGCCTCATATGCCTCCTCCGCGTGATGCCGAAAATCAAAAACCAGTATTGCCGGTACTGTACGCTTTCCGAAAAACTCCTGCATACTATACGCGCACAGGAATGTGCGAACGTATTTTCCTTCGGGGGATAGGAAACAAAAGGAAGGAGGCATGTATATGCCGCTCTCAACAACGGAGAAGATCGGTTTCTGCGAGGCAGTCACAGCGTTGCCGACACCCCGCACAGCGTTGCGCAAATCGGCATCCTGCCTCGCGCCAGCTGCGCCCTCCATGGCGCACGCGTTGCGCAAATCGGCATTGTCGCTTATCGCCGTGTTCCAATACGTCCGAAGCGCTTCGCTGTTACATGCCTTGCCTTGGATCCGCCGCCGTGCGCTACTGCATCACCGGCGGATAGGCATATATCGCATCGATCTCCACCTGCGTAAGCACGCGCTCAAAAATGGACAGCTCATCGATCCTTCCCTCATATTTCCTTCCGATCGTAAGTCCCGTCGCTGCAGGTACATACCCCGTCACATCGCCGCCTGCCGCCGGTCTCCCGTCGATGTATATACGCGCATGAACCCCGTCGAACGTTGCACATACGAACGCCCACCGGCGCGCGGGAACCTCGCAGCGTGCGGCGATAGCGGTCGGTCCGTTCCCCGCGCGGAAAACGATCTCGCCGTTCTCGCAGAAAAGCGAATACCCCGCGCTGCCGTCGCGCTGTTCGGCGATCACCCCCTTGGGCGTCGTATCGGGGCTTATCCATGCGGCAATGCTCAATGCACGAAGCGCCTTGTCCATCGAGGTTACGATCGCATTGGAAGTGTTCATCGGAACGAAACAAACGCCGTTATTCTCGCGGCCCGTCACCGGACGTATATCGGAAAAGTTATTCTTCTTCCCGTGAAAATTATTCCCCGAGCAATCATAGAGATACGGCCCCCATGTCTCATTACAGCGAAGGTTGATAAGCGGCTTCTTTGGAAAAGCGTCGCCCTCTGCGAGATTTCGCTCGCGCGTGCTCGACCCGGCGAAGTAATGCGGCGTTTCATACACGATGGTGTCGCTCACCGTCCATTTGCTTCTCGTATGCACGAACGTTCTCCCGCCGCGCTCTATTTTGAATTCGGACGTACCCTCAGCGAGCGGTGCAAGGAATGATGTCACCCCGGCGGGGGCATTGGTCGTGAACCGCTTGCCATCGATCTCGATCGCAAGCGTCGCCGGCGCGGTAAGCATGGCGAGCATCTCGATATTCTCCGACGGCGCATTCGATCCATGGAATTTGAATTTGCCTATCGTCTGGAGCGCTGCATCGTATTGCGCGCTGTTCCGATGAAGTCGATGCGTGTAATAGAAGGCATCGTTCGTAATCCGCGGCATACTCCCCGTCTTAAACCAGGCGCCGTAGAACGCACCGAGATCATACCATGCGTACTGCGTTCCGGTACACGGCCGCGTATGGCTTTCCTGCTGATCGTTCCAGCAGAATATCTGCACCCAGTCATTCGGACCGCCCTCTTTGATGGCAATATCCCATGTCTCTCGATAGAGCGCGCTGTTGTTCGCTTCCCAAGTGACAGCGGCATGCGCCCGCGGATCCTGTGCGCGGACGGTCTGTACCCATACAGGAATGTTCGCGTCATGGACCTGCTTCGGCACTTCGCGGTTACCGAGCGACTGTGTGAGGCTGCAGCATACCGCCGAATCCATGAGCCCTTCGCACAGATGCTTTACCGCATCGAGATACGTGCCGTCGCCGGTGAACGCCGCGTACTTCGAATCGCCCCAGAACCCGTGCGTACACGGCATGAACGATACCGGTGTGCCAGCGGCATCAAGCGCTTTGAGCACATCAGCCCAATACTCCGGCGTAAGCCGCTGCGCACCCCACGGCGCGAGCACTATCTTCCCGTTATGGCGCATCACATTCGGATGGTCCCTGAACGCACCGACCACTTTTACCATGGTCGCGATATCCTTGTTCTTGAACTCGCAGGCGCAGTCGGGCATGATGACGATCTTGAAATCGGGACTTACGTTCTTCGCCGCTTCGAATACCGCAAGGAGCATGTCCCAATAATTGCCCGATGTGCTCACGATATTGTAGATGAACCCATCGATACCGGCGGCCATGGCAAGCCGTATCTCATCCTCGTAATCGCTCACTTTCCAACTGCCTTCCTTCGGCAGGCGATAGTACGGCTTCTCGCGGAGATATCCGCCGTACGCGGCATGCGATTTCGGTCCTTCCTTCGCGAACGGATCGGCCCACGGCCGCACATAGTATTCGTGTTCCTCCGGTTTGTTATTTATCGAGACCGGGAACGGCGAATGGTACCCGGCAAATAATTTCCGCTTCGAAGCACGAAGCGTCTCTTTCGACGGCATGATGAACGGCCAGTACTTCGCCTGTGACGGATCATAATAATTCGGCATCCACTCCCTGACCGGTGCGGGCAGCGCACGTATTTCCGCAGGGGCCGCTTCGATAAGTACGGCGGAATCGTTTTTCTGCATACTGACGGTCACCTGTACCGTGTCAAATACGGATCCCGCGTCATTGTTCGTCTGAAAGAACGGTTCGTTATTCTTAAAGAACGCGATCGTATTCGATGTTCGCCGCAATTTCAACATAACGCCGGCATCGAATTTGAACGTACCGGTGAGATTCCTGAACGCGGGCGTCCATGACGAGATAAAGCCGAGATTCGGAGCGAGATTGAACCCTATGGACTGCTTTTTCGCGTTCACAAGAACAACGGTTATGCTCACCCATCCGGTCGCCTTCGCCTCGATGCGTCGTATCGGCAGGATGAATTCCTCGCCCTCTGCAAGTTTTCCTGCGGAGCAGACGACACCGCGATAACTTTCGCCCGGACCTGCCGCAACGGCGAAAGCGCCGTCATCGCCGAGAACGACACGCGGCGTATCGAACGCTTCGCTCGGGAGCGCAAGCGACGCAGTGTCTATCTTCTCGAACGCGATCGGCGCCCCTTTTTTATCGGCACTCTCCCATCGTACCGGACCGGGAGCGGCAAAAACCACACTCGCTGTGATGGCGGAACAGAAAAAAAACGTTCGTATGTTCATGGCAACCTCACTTCTCCACATGCACAACGGCATTTCCCGCCGCTATCGCTGCGATAGATCTTTCCGGCAATGCTCGGTCGAACAGCATGAACTCATCGATGCCGCCGTAATATCCTTTCGCGATCGTCATGCTCCCGCCGGTCCGCACTGCGACCGCGCCGCCCTTCGCCGAAGCTGTTTTGGCGCCGTTGATATAAATCGCTGCTGATGCTGCATCACACACCGCGGCGATATGCATCCACGCATTCGTATCAACGGCGACCTCTGCAGCAGCCGATAACGCCCCTGCGGTGAATCCGATCTTCCCGGGCGCGCTGAAACCGAACGCAAAACCCGCACTCCCATCACGGGCATCGATGATATAGCCGTTCGCTTCGTTTGCGGGTTTGACCCATGCGCAGACGGTCATCTGTGCCGGCGATAATACCGCGACCATCGGAATCGACAAGTGCTTTTCGCGGCGTCCCGGCGTGCCCGGTGCGAAAAAAAAGACCGCGTTCGCATCCTTGCCGTACGCATGCGGAAGCGTTGTGATCTCATTCTCATTCGTCGTCTCATACGCCGTCGCATGATGTCCGTATCCCGATGAATCGTACACCAGAGGGCCCCACACTTCATTGCAGGAAAGCTCGAGCACACATCCGTCCAATATGAACGCCGGATCCGCTGCATAATTACGCTCGCGCAGGCTCGATCCGCCGAAATACATGAAGTCACTGAAGACCATGGCGTCGCTCATCGTAAAACGCCCTCGAGTACGTACTATCTCTTTCCCCGCGCGGGTGATGAAAAACTCCGGACGCCCTTCAGTGAATGGCACGGTGAATACGCTCATCCCGGCCGGAGCATCACGGGTCTTGGAAACACCGGCGCATGATATCCCGATCGCTGCCGGAGCGGCAAGAAAGCCGACCACTTCGATCTCATCGACAGGCTGGCTTCCGCGGAATTTTATCGGCAGCCCCTTTGTCTGACGTGCTGTATCGGCCAGAGCCTTCGATGAATGCTGCCGATAACAGTAAAAAAGCGCGTCTCGGGAGACCGGCGGCGGTGTCCCGTTCCGGAAGTACGATGCGAAGTACGCGGAAAGATCGGCGAAGAGGTACTGCGCCCCCATGGTCGGCCGTATCGCCGACGATTCGTAATGATCGCTCCAGGTGACAATCTGTACCCAATCGGTGCCGTTCTCGATAGCGCGCATCCACGATTCGCGTAGCAGCGTCGTATTCCCCGCTTCGTTCACCGTGCCGCCGTGCGGACGGAAATCCTGCGGACGTACCGGCTGCATCCATATAGAAAAGCCCGCATCATGTACAAGTTTCGCGGCGCCTCCCGCCGCTTCCTTTGTGGCATTACCGATGGTATCGCAGATCGCTGACCATTCAGAAAATCCCGGCGCGACCGAAGCGTATGCTGCCGCGAGGCGAAAGTATCCCTGCACGCAGGGCACAAGGAATACCGGTGTCCCGTTCGCTTCAAGCGCGGCCAGAATATCCTTCCACTTCTCCGGCGTAAATCGTTCGCCAAAGTACGGCGCAAGGACTATCTTCCCGTCGTGTCGGAACACGTTCGCATCATCCCTGAACCGATCGACAAGATCGACGAACAGATTCACATCGCCGGACTTGAATCCTATGTTGCAATCCGGCATGAGCATGAGCTTGAAATCAGGCCCGATACGCCGTGCCGCATTCCACACGTGGCTATACGTTCCTTTCCACCAATTATCGTTCGTCGAAGAAGATGTAAAATTGATGATAAAGCCGTCGAGCCCCGCATTGATGGCGTCGCGCACGTCCGCGTCGGCGCATGCGCGTGCGAACTCCTCGTCGCTCATCGATGGGTTCGGCGGAAGCGAAAGCGGCCGGTCGCGGAGATACCCGCCCTGCGTCTTATGCTTATTATTCTCGCCGTTGCGGTCGAGCCAACCCGCCGAATAGTAATCATTCTCGATGGGGCGTGTGCTTCCTCCCATGTTCTTCGGGAAGATGTGATAGTGCGCAAATACCTTTTTCTGCGATGCTTTTATCGGTACCGGGTCGAACGGGAGATACCGTGTCACGCCGTCGGCGTAACAATTGAGCGTAAGCAGCAGCACACCTATTGGCATGAGTCGCATCATTATCTTCTCCTAGTCCTCAAAACGTATCGTAACGGGAACGTTCTGCGGTCCCTCATAGCTGTCCGCAAGCTCCGTCATCCTCGCCGAAAGACGTTCGGCGAATGCACGGGTATCGAAATAGATCTTCTTCACGGGCACGACGATAAGCCGGTCAAGCCCTCGGTTCGCATGCGCAACCATGATACGCTCTTTCATATCGATCTGCAGGGCGAATAATGCGAGCTGCGTTATCTCAGAATATATATCATTGTCGCACACAACGGCATCGAATTCGCGCCCGGCAAGGAAAGAGCGTATCTCTTCAAAACCGCTTTCATTCATCTTCGACCACGGCAGACGGATATGCCGTTCAGGGAGATACGGTACGCCGGCTTTGCTGCAGAGTGAAAGGAGTTCGGTGTCAGCTGGTAAAAATTTCCCGTCCCGGACTATCTCGGTCTCACCGCAGATGAACACCGGTGCGCGGCTTTGGCGTTCTCTGAGCAGAGCACATGCCTTGCGGTAAAGATCCTCGTAGTCGGTGTAGAAGAAATCATTGCACCCATTCACCGGGGGATAGCCGACGGAAAGCACGGGGATACGGCACTCTCGGAGCATATCGGAATACAACGCGGTCAGCGCAATGCCGCCCGTAAAAACCCCGGCATAGACTCCGCCGGCAAGGCGATTATACAGTGCGCGATTACTGTCGAGCCAGGCATCGTTCCGATACGGCACCTCGATTATCTCGATGGCATATCCTTTTTCCCTGAGAATATCTTCCGTCGAGTCAAAAAGCTGCCGATTGAAGAGCGCGCCGGGCTGCAGATGCCTCTGATACACGAGGATGAGGAATTTCCCCTTCGTCAGCCCCGAAGTGACGAAGGTGCCCCTCCCGACATCTCGGGAGAGATATCCCTCGTCCACAAGCTGCCGATATACCTTACCGACGGTATTGACATTCACACCGGTCATGCGGGCGATCTCGCGTTCCGACGGAAGGCGGTCGTTCTCTTTCAGAGCATTGGCATTCATATGCGCAAGTATCTGGCTGCGCATCTGCTGTGTCACTGAAATTCGGCTTTTTTTCGATATTTTTATAGTCATATTAAATGCACTATTGCATTTAATATAATACAGAACTACCAGCTTTGTCAAGCATCAGAATACCATCACAGATCACCCAACAGCGGGTTGCAACCCGCTGTTCTTCTATATTATTTTCGTTTCAGCGTAAGGAATACCGCGCTTTTCGGCGGCATGAGATATGACTTGAAATCGTTCACTGAGGTCTGCTTAACGGTAACAAAATTATTGGTAATAAACTCCGTATTATGTGAACGCATCGATGTCGCGGTGAACACCGTTTCCTTTACCAGATTGTATTGCCCGCTGAACGTAAGATCGATGGCACGCGACGCCGAGGGCTCGCGGTTGACGAGGAACATGCTGAGCCCGTCCTTCGTCGTCATTGCGGTGGCGACGAACCATGTCTTCTCGCCTGTCCCGGGCATGGGTATCTTGTCCCCGCTCGTTTCGGTCTTTACGACGACACTCCCGAGATTATCCCTGAACATGGAAAAGAGATCGGCTGCCGCCGTTGTGAAACGGTTCTGCGTCTCCTTGCCGATATCGATGAGCCCCCAGAGCCCGCCGCCGTGTGTGAAACAATGATACGTCGCCGCGGTGACCTCGGGGCGTTGAAGCATCCTGCTCAGGAAATGCGATACGGAGAGCATCGATGTGAGCGTATTCACGGCATACCACGTATCGTTCTTGCTGATGTCCTTCGGCCATGTCGCATGCTCGGAAATGAATATCGACACGCGTCCCGCGCCCTTACTTGCCGCAATGTCGTCGCGAAGCGTATCGAGGAATTCTTCGATATACGAGACCGGTAAGCCGCTGTAATACGGGTGGATGGAGATATACTCTATCTCATGGCCGAGTTCTTTCAATATCGCCTTATGCCAATCACGCCAATCTTCCTTGAAACGCTGCTGATATCCCCATGGCGCAGTGGCCGCGTGCATCGCTATCTTCGCCTTCGGGTCGACGCTGCGTATCGCATCGATATGCTTTTTGCCCCGCTCAATATATTCCGTTACGCTCATGCGCTTCGGGGGATTACTCCACTCGACTTCATTGCCTATCTCATAAAGCACTATCGGCACCGGCTTCGGCAGACCAAGCTCGATTCTTTTTTTTGCCCAGTTCTCGCTGTTGCGCGGCTTCTCTCCGCTGCCGGTCAGGAATTCAACGAGATCGGCGCTGTCCGGGGGATCATCCCAGGGATTGACTACCCAGGTGAACTGCGCCTTCGGATCGAAGCGCTGGCACAGATCGACCGCTTCAACAGGGCCATATGGTTTTTTTGAGCCCTTGTCCCAGCCATACCACTGCGCCACCTGCCTGTCTTCGAACGGGCCGAGACACTTTTTCCAACGCGTCGTCTCGAAATACCCGAACACCTGTATCCGGTTGAGCGGCATCGGTATGTTCTTCCCTTTCACCTGCTCCACAAATTCGCCGTGTATGGCATTATCCTTGAAGAACACACGTGTCGATGAGGGACCGTCGTGATTGTACCCGAACAGGTGCGGTGTAACGGGGCGGATGATGCTGTTCTCGTTCACAACGACAGCGGTCGAAAGCGTATTCGTGTCGACGAGCTCCGACTCCTTCGGGAGTATGATGCCGTCATATTCGGTACCGGCACCGATTCGCTTCTGTTCGATCGATACTTTCTCGGATGTCGGCTCGAGGGACAATTCACGTATCGTTATCGTTTTATCCACGTTCTCTCCCAGTCCGATGCCTATGATGATGCGTGTCGCCGTATCCTCCGCTATCGTGAATATCGCGGTAACGGTCTTTTCCTTGCCGCGGAGCGTTTCCCATATATCCCTGCCGGGAACATCGTTGGGGGAGGGAAGCGATGTACGCGCACCGATGAATATCCTCGCGCCGTCATCGCCGCCGACAATTACCGTGAATTTATACGATCCCTTCGAAAGCGGTACTTTCACCGATTGAAATCCTATTTCATTGAATTTCGCCGCTGCCTTCGTCACAGTTATCGCAATACCGCCGGCATCGCCTTTCCCGACCTTCATCATCCAGTGACCGACCGATGTCCAGTCCTGTATGGAACCGTTCTGCTCGATCATGAAAGCACCGTTGATGGCGGATGCCGCCTCAACCGAAGCGATCATCAGCATCGAAATGACCGCTGAAAGCTTTATCCGGGCATGCATATGATCACCTCGCGATCTATTTCGCCATACTACCATACTACCATACTACCATACTACCATACTACCAATACCGTTCCAATGCAATATCCCGGTAAGGGGAAAATGTATCCTGAAACGGTGATTCAGGCAGCTATTGCACCGGTATGAGCGCTCGATGTACTCATGCGGGCACGACGCCAACATCAGCGATTATGAAGTAATGATCGCTGGAGTATCTGCCGTCCCTGGAATCGGTAACGATCAAGGCACCCGAAATGTTCACCGCGCCCTTGACCAGTATCCAGTCCATCTTATCGATGTAGTCCTTGTCCGTTCTATCCCTATGCTCATACCCGCTGCCTTTGAACGCATGGAACGTATACCCGGGCATGGGGGTGCCGTGAACCGCCTCATACGTATCGACCCAGTCATTGCTGAAATATATTTTCATCGCCGCATTACTCGCATCGCAGTTCATATCGCCGGTAAGTATCTGCGGGAATTCCTGCGGGTATGCGTTCGCGTTCTCGCAAACGATGCGCGCCTGGTTCTCCCTGGCGATCTGCCCCTCATGGTCAAGATGCGTGTTCATGAATCGGAATTCGCGCCCGCTCGACCGTTCCTTTAGAAGCACCCAATTGGCGTGGCGGGGATTATATTCACTGTTATCCCATGACCTTGATGCCGGAATATGCGGCGTTTCCGATAAATAAAAAGCTGATGCGTTCAACAATTCGAATCCCGCCCGCTTGTAGAATATCACATTGAGCGGGTCTTTCCGTGCTGCACCGGGGAGCATGAATAAACCGTAATGATCGTATCCTTTCAGCTGCTTCCTCAGGAACGCGAACTGATCTTCCCATACTTCCTGGAAGCCAATGATATCGGGCCTTCTCGACAGGACGGTCTTCACCAGAAATCTCTTCCTGAACTGCCAGCCGTCATCCCCATCCTTTGCCGCGGAATACCGGATATTGCATGTCATTATTCGCATGACTGTATCATATCAACGCCGCCCGTGAAAGGCAATATCCCGGCAGTGGAAAAAGGTATCCTGAAACGGCTATTCAGCCGCGCCGCACGCTCGCGGGGCTTACGCCGAGCACCTGTTTGAAAAGCCTGCCGAACGAATGCACGCTCTCATATCCGAAACGATGCGCGATATCACCTACCGTACCGCCGCTCTGCAGCAGTTCCCGCGCTATCGCCTTCATACGCTCCTCGAGAATGTAGCGCCGCGGCGACACACGGAACGTGTTCGTGAACAATCGCGAGCAGTAATCGCGCGAAAGCGAAAGCCGCTCCGCGATATCGGTTATCGAGATGCGCTCATGGATGCGCTTCGTCACGAGACCGGCGATCGCCATACGCTGCCCTTCGGTGAATACGGCCCTGGTGCGATTGCGTTCCCCGATGAGACGCTCCATGGAGCTCAAGAGCAGGATGATGTACGCCTTAAGGCGAACACGCGATTCACCATCAGCCTTCACCCATCGATCACGCGCGGCCTGGGAGAGTATCATGAACGGCTCGCCGCCGTGTGCGAACCACGCAAAGGGCAGCTCTAAATGTACGAACTTTCCGCTCTTTGTCAGTGAAAAATCGAGTGCGCTCACCCGCGTACCGGCACGGAGCGTAATGTCATGCCGATATACCGCCGAGACCCAGAGAAAGGCACCCGCCCCCATGGTGCAGCGCTGGACATCGGTGCGTGCACTTATCTGCCCGCTGTGCACGGCATAGAGGCGATGAACCGGGAGCGCAACATCGTGTGAAACGATATCCTTTCGTACCGTGTAGTATCCATTGGCGCCTATCGTCGGTGTCGGGATGATGGCGTTCTCATGGACACCGGCACAGATGCGCTTAAGCGTATACTGCATACCACTCCTCATACAGTGTCATCGCCGCTGCGTACGCTCATCCTATCGCCGCGAGGAAAGCGGCCCATGCTGCCGGATCGATATCGATGGACAACTGCTTTTCGCGCGATGTTTCCCCGCGCACAATGACGACGGCGCGTTTGGGCACATCGAGCGTTTCCGAAAAATACTCGATGACCGCCTCATTCGCCTTGCCGTCGAGCGGCGGCCGGTTCACATAGAGCTTAAGACGCCCGCCCTCTTTCTTGATGTGCACCTTACGCGCATTGGGGACCACTTTCAGCGAAAGCGATATCATAATCCCTTTTTGCCGATGTCAGTACGATAGTGCATGCCATCGAAGCGGATATTGTTCCTGATGTAGGAATATGAGCTGTCTATGGCGCCCTTGAGCGTGGCACCGGTCGCGGTCACCGACAGTACGCGCCCGCCGTTCGTGAAATATTTCCCGTTCTCGTATTTCGTCCCGCAATGGTAGACGGCAATATCGCCGTCCGTTCTCTCGATATTCCCGTCAATGGGGATCCCTTTTTTGTAATCGCCCGGATAGCCGCCCGAAGCGATGACTATGGTCGCCGCCTGCTTCGCCGGTTTTTTCATTTTTATCTGCGAAAGCGTTCCATCGCATACGGCACATGCAAGCTCATAGAGATCGTTCTCAAGGAGCGGGAGCACCGCCTCGGTCTCCGGATCGCCCAGGCGGCAGTTGAATTCGACGACGCGCGCCTTTCTGTCCTTTATCATCAATCCCGCATAGAGCACGCCGGTATAGGTTATCCCTTCTTTTGCAAGCGCTTCGATGCTCTTCTCTATGATAGAATGTTTCACCTCATCAAGGAGCGCATCGTCAACGAGCTTTATCGGCGCATAGGCGCCCATGCCGCCCGTGTTCGGTCCCGCATCATTATCGAACACACGCTTATGGTCCTGCGACGGGGCAAGGAGAGCGATGTCTTTACCGTCGGTGAACGCGAGTATCGATGCCTCCTCGCCTTCCATGAACTCTTCGATGACTATCGTCTCGCCCGCAGCGCCGAATCGTTTCTCCTTGAAATACGTATCGAGTGCCGATATCCCATCCTCTCTGTTCATTGCGATGATAACGCCTTTCCCCGCGGCAAGACCGTCCGCCTTGAACACATACGGCGGCGTATTCGCTTTCACGAACGCGAGCGCGGACGCATGGTCGCGGAATTCGCTGTAGTATGCAGTGGGTATCGTATGCTTGATGAGCAATCGCTTGGTGAACACCTTGCTCCCTTCCACCTGCGCCGCTTTGCTGTCAGGCCCGAATATCCGAAGCTTCTGCGCGCGGAACGCATCGACGATGCCGTTGACAAGCGGGTCTTCGGGGCCGACGAACGCAAGGTCGACGGCGTTCTCCTTCGCGAAAGCGATGATCTCACGGAACGGCGCCGTTACCGGAAGTGCAATGTTCTTCGCGAGCAAGCGCGTACCGGCATTGACGGTGGCGCAGAATATCGTTCCCACCTCGGGCGACCTCGAAAGCGCGTGTACGATGGCATGCTCACGCCCGCCCGATCCGATGACCAATACATTCTTTTTAGCCATTGTCCGTCCTCGATCGCTGAATTGTTCCGATCATGAAAGCTCCGCCGTCGTCACCGTACATGAAGGATGGTGTTCTTCATCCTGTTCCCCTCATGCTCGATGAGCCTCCAGCTGCTGCTGTCATGCATCGGCACATATCGCCGCTCTTCTTTCCGATAATGCCAGTCCTTGTCCGTCTGATAGAATATCTGAACGTTCTTCCCCTCAAGTATGTTCAATATCTCATTGTCATGATAGTTCTCTTCATCGTAATCGGTATACGCGCGCTGACCCATTTCCGAATAGAGCAGATTGAGATCGATAAGTTCACGGTTGATGTCCGCATTGAGCGGCTTGACCTTCAGTCCGATCTTTTTCGCTTCTTTGATGGTTATGGGATAATTATGCGACGGATAGGCTGAATTCAAATGCCTGCTGATGCGGTCGGCACGGCGTATATCCTTCATATGGAACGAGAGTATCTCGCGTGAAAGCTGTATCGAGAGCGACTGCGAACGGTCCACCGCGCCGAAGACAAGGGGGTGTATGTACTGATAGAGCGCCTTATACGGGTTCTCGTCCTTGCTGGTACTTCGCTGCGCGTTCCAGAGCTTGAGCACGCGGATAAGCTCATCCTGAGACACGCTTATCTGCGCATTGTTCTTGTCCACCGGCGAGAGATCATGTATGAGCGACGTGTCAACCGCGGAGAGGAATGCCAGCGGCCCCATGTGTATCTCATCCGCGCCGAGCGCCATCATCGTTGCTGCGGATGCGCATTCGAGCGGCACGAGCGCGACGATGCGCTTTACATACGTGCGCAACAGCGTCATGATGCGAAGCGAAGCATGCCCGCTCCCGCCGTCAGACTTGATGAGGAGGTAGAGTGTGCCGGTCTTGCCGATACGCGTGAGTATCTCGTTGAAGGCGAACACGTCGTTCGCGCAAATAGCGCCGTTGGTTGAATTCCAGTAGCAGAGAACAGGTGCATGCACGGCACGCTCGATCTTTGCAAGTACTTTCTGCGTTTTCGCGAACAGCAGCGGCGGACGTACTATCTTGATCTTGCTCTTATCGACCATGAACGGCGCTCTCCGTGTTGATACACGGTATTATATCCTGATTTTGCGCCCCTGCAACTCAGAACCGCTTATACCCGTCATAGCACGTCGTCGCGAAGCTCTCCGTCCGATACTTCTCTTTCACATAGAGAAGCGCACGCTGCAAGGAAAGATCGAGACTGCCCGAGCTCACATGTACGGCATCGAGAGGCAGCGCCTTCGTTACAATGCCATGCGCATGCTTCGCATTGAGACAGAAGTCCTCGACATACATATGCCAGGGGAGCTTCTCATCGAATGAAAGCGAGCACCGGCGAACCAGCGACGAATGCACTATCATGCAGCAGCAATCGACGGTATCGACGACGACAGGCTTTCGTATCCTCTTGCCCACGATATGAGCGGTCTTACCCTCGCCGCTCAGTATGCGGCCGAATTTCCTTGCACGCGTGACCATGCCGGCACAGGTGCTTTCTATCCCATAGCCGCTTATCGCTGCGAAGAGCGCGAATTGCCGCGAAGGCCCCACGCCGATGGGACCGTATACACAGCCCTGGTCGAGGGCCGCAAGCCTATCCTGTATCGGCGCACGGAAGCCGAAGTCCTGATGACAGAATATCACCCAGCCATCCGTCATGTTACGGCGTATGAAACCGTTATACCGGGAAGGAATGCCGATGTTCTTTTTCGTATTATCATACACGTGCCTATCGAACGTATCCATGAACGGATTATCCGCAATGGTCCGCTTGTACATCGCTTTATCGTTCACGACAGTGACGATCTGTATCGATGCGTTACCCGCGTCCGCCGGTCGCCCTGCACGCAGTCGATGTGCTGTATCCCTTACGGCCTTCACGTATGTGCTCCTGTCATCGGTATCCTTCGCTTTCGTTTGTACCAGAAGAACATATCGTTGTACCATCCGATGGTCCGATGATAGCGGTGAAGAGAACGGTTCCTCCTCACAAGCTCTTGTTCACCGAACGCTGCCTCCGGAAAAATATTCCTGCCCGCGCAGATATTCGCGCGCCGTTTCTTTTCGATCATGCCTCCCTTGAGGTCCTCGATATGATACGCGACCACGCGCGCCCGGGGGAAATCCTTGATGCGCCTGTCCTTGTTATGGAAGAACGGGTGCAGGAGCCTCGTCATGGTGACGGGATGGAATTCATCCATGATGATATAACGGTATCCCCTGTCGATGAGATAGCAGCAGGCATACTCCTCCGCCATGAGCTTGAAATCGAACATCGCGATATTGTCCTTCAGGAAGGCATATTTGCAGACGGCAAAATCGACACCGAGCGTCGGAAGGCGGTCATTCCATTTACTGCTCGCCCATACGGCATCGGATGCGGCAAGGAGATCGATGTATTTCGTGACAAGCGCCTCATCGAGCATCCAGGTGTCGGCCTCGAGGAGGATGACATAGTCCGTACCGGGCTTTATGCGCGGAATGCTTTCCATGAGGAGCGCCGCGCTGCCGGATGTATGGCTGTCATTATTCCCGACATGGACGACATCCGAAACGCTTTTGACGATGTCGTCGCTGAGCGAGTACCCTTTCAGATGCCCGTTGAACGCCACGATGATATCATAGCGATGCGCCGTGAACCGCTTGATAAGACCGATAGAGACGGTGAGATCTTCGATGCGATTGAAACAACGGATGACCACACTTACGTTCATATCGTCAGCCGTTGTACCGCATGTGCCGGCGGGTGACCTGTCACATTATTCCGTCGGTGACGACGATGATGCCGACGGCAACGGCGCAGGCGTGGCGCTTTTCGTTTCGAACGTGAGCGCGTTCTCGGTGGCGCCCACGACGATATGATCGCCCTCTTTGATGGAACCGCGGAGTATCTCGCTCGAGATATTATCCTCAAGCTCGCGCTGGAGCGTTCTCCTGAGCGAACGCGCGCCGTACTTCTTCTCGTATCCGGCATTGATGATATGCTCTTTCGCCGCATCCGTAAGCCCTATGGTGATGCTCCTCCCCGTAAGCGCAGCGGAGATCTCGGCAAGCATGATGTCGATTATCATCTTGATGTGCTCGCGTTCAAGCGCATGGAACACGACCACTTCGTCAACACGGTTGAGGAATTCGGGATTGAACACCTGCTTCACTTCGTCCATGGCGATGTTCTTGATATCGGCAAATGAACGGACCGCATCCTCTTTGCTGAAACCGAAGCTCGCGCCCTTGACCATATCGCGCGCGCCGACATTGCTCGTCATGATGATGATGGTGTTGCTGAAGTCGACCTTATGCCCGAGGTTATCGGTAAGCTGCCCTTCTTCGAGCACCTGCAGCAATATGTTGAAGATATCCGGATGCGCCTTCTCTATCTCGTCGAAGAGCACCACCGAATACGGACGACGCCGTATCTTCTCGGTAAGGTCGCCGCCCTCGTCGTAGCCGACATAGCCCGGGGGCGCGCCGATGAGACGCGACACCGCATGCTTCTCCATGAACTCGCTCATGTCGATGCGTATGAGCGCGTCCGCATCGCCGAACATGAAATCGGCGAGCACCTTGGCGAGCGCGGTCTTGCCGACGCCGGTGGGTCCGAGGAAAATGAACGAGCCCATCGGGCGATTATGCGATTTGAGCCCCGCACGGGTACGGCGTATGGCACGCGATACAGCGGTTATCGCCTCCTCTTGGCCGATTATCTTCTTGTGAAGCTCGGCCTCCATCTGCATGAGCTTTTCCGTCTCGCTGTCCGATATCTTCCTCAACGGAATGCCCGTCATCTCCGATACGACGCGCTTAATATCCTCCACGTCCACTATCGTCTCAAGCTTTTCTCGACTTGAACGCCAATCCTCTTCCGCCTTGGTGAATTCCTCGCGGCGCTTCTTGATGTCGTCGCGCACCTGAGCGGCTTCCTCATACTTCTGCCTGGCGACGAGCTTTTCCTTCTTCTTCGCGAGCTCCTCTATCTCCTTCTCGAATGCCTTGAAGTCCTTGGGCCGCGTCGTATTGATGAGACGCGCGCGCGCCCCCGATTCGTCGATGAGGTCGATGGCCTTGTCCGGAAGATAGCGCTCGACGATATACCGCTTGGATAATATCGCCGCCTGACGTATCGCCTCGTCCGAATATTTCACCTTGTGATGCTGCTCATAACGCGATCGTATGCCTTCCAGTATCGCGATGGTATCGTCCACCGACGGCTCGGTGACGATGATGGGCTGGAAACGCCGTACGAGGGCCGTATCTTTCTCGATATATTTCTTATACTCATTGAGCGTCGTTGCGCCCACGCATTGCAGTTCGCCGCGTGCAAGCGCGGGCTTCAGCATGTTCGCCGCATCCATGGCGCCCTCGGCGCCGCCGGCACCGATAATCGTATGCAGCTCATCGATGAATATTATCACGTTCGATGAACGCCGTATCTCGGCCATCACGTTCTTAAGCCGCTCCTCGAATTCCCCGCGGTATTTCGTTCCCGCCACCACGGACGCGAGATCGAGCACGAGCACGCGTTTATTGAGGAGAATATCGGGCACATCACCCTCGACAATGCGCTGCGCGAGGCCCTCGACGATGGCGCTTTTCCCCACACCGGGCTCACCGATGAGCACGGGGTTGTTCTTCTTCCTGCGCGAAAGTATCTGCACGACGCGATTGACCTCGGTATCGCGGCCGACGACCTTGTCAAGAACGTTCTCGCGCGCAAGCTTGGTGAGATCGCGGCTGAACTGATCGAGCGCGGGAGTTCTGTCCTTCTTCCCCTCGACGCCCGCCGCGTCTTCCTCGCGCACCTTGCCGAGCC
The DNA here is from genome assembly GCA_038043445.1 of Spirochaetota bacterium. NCBI lineage: Bacteria > Pseudomonadati > Spirochaetota > Spirochaetota bacterium. Next base: position 35,491 of record JBBTBY010000027.1, on the reverse strand, counting down.
CGAGCATCTTCATTATCTCCTGGCGCAGCATGTCGATGTCCAATCCCATATTGGTGAGCACATTGAACGCCGTATTCTGCCCCTCGCGCATGAGGCCTAAGAGCAGATGTTCCGTACCGATATAATTATGCCCGAGCGCGCGAGCTTCATCCGCCGCACGGCTTATCACGCGCTGTACGCGCTGCGATGAGGGCACATTCCCGAGTATCTTCGTGTTCGTTGAAAGCGAGGTAAGATGCGACTCGAGGTCCACCCGGAGCTTTTCGGTGTCGAGTTTCAGCTTCATGAGCACACGCGCGGCAAGCCCCTCGCCCTCGCGTATGAGGCCGAGAAGGACGTGTTCCGGCGTCACCATATCGTGATTGAGCCGTTTCGCCTCTTCCTGCGCATGAAATTCAAGCACTTTCTTCGCGCGCATGGTAAGATGGAATTGGAACATGGGGCTACCTCGAGAAGCGTATCATTGCCGTAATTGTATTAAATCCCTGCGGATTGTCAACAAAGCATTTTCGCGAGTGTCAATTCTCACTAAAAATCCTTGACGGTAGGGCCTTTGCTCTTGTGGAGCACCGATGACGAGCTTTTATCGTACACGATGCGCTTATGTGTCGCGGCTATCTGCGTGTCCACGTATTCCACGACGGTGTTCCCCGCCCGCGTATAGAGCGAGACGGTCTGCCCTTTCCCCGCATTCGCGAACACGAATTTCGGGACCGCAAGCCCGGCTATCATCGTGGTCGTGCTTGCGGGCATACCGTATTTCTGCGTAAGAAGATCCCGTATCGACTGCTGTGATATCTTCTGATCGAGGAACGCGACCTCAACGCGCATGAGCGATCCATCCGCACTGAACTGACAGGTTATCTTCTCGCGATTGGCCGTCGTCGCGGTAAGTATTATCGGGTCATAGGCGCCGCTTTGCACCTGGGTACGCGTCATGCCGAATTCCTTAAGCCCGAGCGCCACCTTCTCATCGTTCTTCTCTACCGTGAGAAGATCGGAGTTGACCGGGAACACCACCGCATACTCTGCGCCGCATTTGACGAAGAACTCGCTCTTGTCGGCGATATCATGCACGTTCTTTATGAGCTCATAGCGCGATGCTATGGATGTAAGCGAATCGCCTATCTTGATATCCTTGTATCCGAAATCCGCGGCGGTATAGCTCGCCCGCGGCTCAAGTATTTTTTTCATCGCCTCTTCGGCTTCCTTCGATTTCAACGCTTGCGCGTTGAGTAGAATTACCGAACAAAGAAACACGATCATCATTGCTGTGTTTTTCATATCGCTCCTCCATTACTATGAAGGAATTATACCGGCAGAACGGTGTTTGTCAATCGCGCGTTTCTTTTTCTGTTATCTCTGGGTGAACAGGGTCATGGACCAATTTATCAAGCAATATATGTACGATATCCTGCCGTCATCCACAACGAATGAGCTGGCATCGCCGCATTAACTGGGTCTCAATCCCTTATGAACAGATACCACATCGTCGCATCGTCGGGGCGCGCAGTGAACGCTGTTCCCGATATCTGCAGTTCTTTCTGCCGGCAGCCGTTCCCATCGAGCGACCATACATGCCATCCATTCCCGGGCAGGGCAAGCGTTATGGGTACCGGCTCAGCCATGACAGGCGCTTCTCCCCACTGACAGGCGGAACGGTCCTTGGTGTACGCCATGTTCCTGTTCTCCACGCGCGAGGCGAGCGTGAGGAACATCCGTTTCGACCGTGCGATCGGCTGTCCGTCAAGTGCGGCGAGACACGCCTGTGCGAAATCGCGATGAAGCCCCGTACCGAAACTCATCGTCACATCACCGAGCGCTATCCGCTTTCCGGAAACGCTGCCGGTGGCCATGCGGACGCCGGGGGCGTTGACGGTAAGGACTTCCGCACCCTTCATTGCGCGATCGAAGACGATCTCACCGGTATCGCTGATCAGTTTCGATGCGGCGGCGGGTGCAAGCTTTTCTGAGGCGCTCTCGCGGCCGTCGCCGTCGGTCAATTGCAATGCGAGCGCGGCGCACCACGACGCGGCTTCGCTCACGCCGGCATATCCCCAGTCGGGATTATTGAAACCGTAGGTATTCGCTGCGGTCATGTTGACCGCTGCATCCCGCGGTACCGACAGCGTGACGACGCGCGATGCCTTACGGACTAGGCCCAGCCGGAACATGAGCGCCGCTGCCGGCATGAACGCCACCTGACCGCTGTGCCCTGCGGTATGCCATACCGACTTCATGTTCGTCGTCCCCGGGCCGGCGTTAAAATTGTACCAGACATAGTCGAGAATGCCGCTCCATCCCTGATAGGCTGCCGCCGTCGCGACGAGCGGGAATTCCTGACAGGCGAAATCGTTGGGCGGGTTCAAGTCGAATTCGGTGACGAGATACGGCTTGCCGGCGACACGATGATACGCGAGATCGGTCAGCCCCTGGAACGCATCACCCGTCATGGAGACATTGCGTACGCCCCATACCGTTTTCCCGGCGATCTCCGTCTTGAACGGATGCGAAGGATAGGCGTGACAGTCGATGGCGTCGCCGAGCGTCGTCTCGCGGACGATGCCTGCGCCGCCGCCGTACGTCACCTGGGTACAATAGATGATCTGTTTCGCGGAAAGTTCATTGACCAGGAGCGTACGGAAGCGTTCGATGTAATTCATTTCACGCTCGAGGAGAAATCGCACGAAGTCGCGTTTTTTTCCGGTCGCTGCCGCGGCGCCGACGAGCGGTATGGATCGTGCTTCGAGCGTTTCGTTCTCCGCAAGCGAAGCAGGTGAACCCTCGCGGCAGGTGAATGCAGCTAGATCGATGGTGCCCGTACGATTATTGCAATTGAGGTTCAAACGCACGGCCTTCTCATCGGGATTGTATACCTCAAATTCGACATAGTAGGTCTTCCAGGTATCGGTAAGATCGACGACGGTGGGGCCGGCAACGTTCTTCCAGGGAGCCGCCTGCATCATCACGCTCAATTCGAGCTGCCGGTTCCCGCCGCTTTTGGCGCGTGCGCTGAAGCTCATGGTATAGGGTTTCCCGTGCTTCATCGGCGTTGACAGCTGCTGCAGCTGATGGTTCCAGGTCGCGCTTCCCGGTTCGCTGACATCCCAGCGGAGATATCGCCCGTTCGGTGCGGACGCATCTGCGATCACCTCACAGGCGCCCTTCCCGCCGCTCATCTCGTATTTCCACTCGTCCGTGCCGGCAGAGAGATCGCCGTTGCGGATGATCTCCGGTCCGGCGGAATATCCCTCGCCCCACGCCTTTGCAAGCGCCACCGTCGTACCGTATCTCTTCGTGAGCCAGACGTTCCAGAGCGATTCCAACGGTTTGCGGAATTCATCCGCGAGGTCGGCATAGCGGTTCCATTCCCTGAGCGCGGTGTTCTCATTGTTGATCTCGATCACGGCGATGCCGGGGTCGTCCGCATAGCGCAGTTTCGTGTACGGGTTCGTATGCGATACGAGCTCACGCGCGTAGGCGAGCTCCGAGCGTATGAGCGGTTCATGGAGCATGTCGATACCCTTGCCCATCTCGTTCCAGCCGCGCGGCAGGTTCGTGAACCCGCGGGCAACATGGAGATTGAGGTCGACGTAGATGCCGTTTCGCTCGAGATTGAAAACGAGCCAGTCAAGCTGATCGAGCTTCTCGGGATTGAGCGTCTGCAGATCATCGTTCAGTATGCCGGCGGGGGCCTTCGACCAGTCGAAGTAGTGCAGCCGGACGAAGTTGACGCCGAGCTCTCGCAGCCGCCGTGCGGCGGGTTGTGCATATTCCTTCGGCATGAGCGGATGGTAATCGGTGATATTCACGCCGAAAAGACGTACCGGCGTCCCGCGGTCATCGACGATATCCTCGCCACGTGCGCGGAGAAAGCCGTGCGCACCGGCCGTCTCGCTGTTCAGGAATGAGAGATCGATCTCGGAACGATCGCTCGCTTCGGATGCGAGGTCGGGTATGGTGAAGGGGAACCACCGCGACTGGTCTGTCGTGACGAACTCCCCGGCGGGGAATGAAGCGGGAGCGATGGATATCATGACGGCCAGAAAAGCGGTCGTCACCTGTCGGGCTGATAAGCGGTTCACTCGCAGCGTTCGCATGGATATTCCTCCCGGTGCGTTTTGCTAACAGTATCAGTATATACCGTACACGGGAATCAGCCAACAATATTTCCGTGCATCAGGGACATCATATTTTCCATTATCACCGTGCGTCACGGCGGCGTATCGATGCATGACGGTCGCGATAGGACGACGGGGAACAGTGCATCGAGCGTTTGAACGCAAGCGTGAAATTCTGATAGGAATGATATCCCGCCGTGAACGCAATGTCCGTGATGGGTATGGACGCGTCCGTAAGATAGAACAGCGCTTTGCGGATGCGGTGTTCGTTCACGTATCGTGCGAAGTTGACAGCGAACATCTTCTTGAATTTTATGAGAAAATACCCGTGTCGGATATCGAAATGCCGTGCCAGTGATCGGGAGAGCGATGCCTCCGCATAATGCGTATCGATATACGATGCGGTCTCCCGCTTGAAATTCTCAATGGCGACCGCATCCGCACGGCGCACCGAACGCTTGAGCGATGACGCCCGCAGAATCACCGTCGGTGCCAGTATGACCCGCTGACCATATCCGGGGCGGACGCCGCGAATGATGGCATGGAGAAGCCATACCCCTTCTCTCCCGATGGACGAGAACTGCTGCCGTGCCGATGTGAGCCCGGCCTTGAGCGCGTTCTGCCGGGCATCGAATGACGGCGCGTGATCGTTGATGCCGACGATCGCCAGATCTTCCGGGACACGGAGACCGCGCGAGCGGGCGAATGCATAGGCATCGAGCGCGACGGTGTCGGTGCAGCAGACGACTGCCTCGGGGCGATCGGACGACGCGATGACATCGTATAATGTCCACGGGGCGTTCTTCGCGCGGCGCGGTGATGAAGCGGTCGGGGGCGGCATGATGATGTCGCGACGGACATCGTAGCCGGATATCCATGGCTGTGCTGCCGCGAGCCCGAGCGATCGGAGCGTCTTGATGAACGCACGTGCGCGTGCAAGCGCATAGGCTTCGACATTCCCGTCGCAGAGAAAGCCCATGGATCGATACCCCTCGTCATGAAGGTGCTGAACGAGCGACCGTATCGCCGCGTCATCATCGACACCGACAAAATTACCGCGGGGCAGGAGCGATTCCATCATGCAGTTCACGCACGGACGTTCCCGCTCGATGGCGTTCCATGCATACTGTTCGTCGCGCAGCCGAGTCGGCACAATGCCGATAAAGCCGTCATAGGAGCGGTAGCGCTTTTCCCGCCAGAACGATCTCAGGCTGTCATTATTATCGAAGTAACTCAGCTCCATGCCGAGCGACCTCGCTTCCGCGCTGATGGCGCTGTGGAGATCGGCGAAGAAATACATCTCTTTCGTGAAGTTATGTGCCGTGATGCACTTATTGATGAACAGTATCTGCGACCGTGGTGTGGGTTGTCGTTCCGCGTTCTTGTTCATAGGCCGATAGTATCTTGATGCTCCGATATCGGTACTATACGACGGTCGCGCTGCCGCGTCAAGACGGCGCGTCGTCGTCCGAATTCATTCAGCGCCTCATCCGTCAAGTGATCATGAGCATTCGCTCCGTCAGCCCCTTCTGCGGAATTGCGAAGGGCTGCTGCCGACGATGCTTCGGAAGCGCGATGAGAAATGGAGCGGGTCATGAAATCCGGCGGCGGCGGCGATCTCCTGTATGGATCTTTCCGTCGACAGGAGAAGTGATTTCGCCAGTTCAAAGCGTGTCTGCTCAAGGAATTTCGCCGGGGCAATGCCGACCTCGCGATAGAACAGATGCGAAAAACGCGACGGTGACAACCCGGCAACGGCCGCCATCGATAGGATGTCCCATCGCCGTGACGGTGCGCCACGCAGACGGCTGATGACCCGTTCGATGCGGCCATCGATCGCTCCGTGTCTGCCCGCGAGGTTCGAAAGACAGATGAGCGCCTGCTCGAAAGACAGCTCCGCCATGCGCGGTGCGTACGGCAGCGGCGAACGGAAATGAGCGATCGCCTCCCGGAAATGTCGAATGATAATGGCACGCGCTGCTCGCTGTCCGCTGCCGGGAACGAACGGTTTTTCACCCCCCGCCGTATCCATGCCCCATCGCAGGAGGGGACGCCATTCCGGCTTTGCGCTGAAAATGAACCAGAGTTCACGATGCGCGACGGGCGCATGAAAGTCGTACGGGGTCCTCGGCGGGGTGAGCATGAACGCAGCGCCCGAATACGAATACGCCGCACAGGCCGTCTGCTTACGAGCTTTGCCGGCAAGAAGACATCCGAGGGTATAGTGCGGGAAACCGGCGGCGCGGCGAAAGCTGTGCCCCGGCGGATATGATGCCTCATCGCATGATATTATCGCGGCAGCAGAATTATCCATGTTCACAGCAGAAAAACCGATTTCCTTTTGATCGATCGTCAGTATACTATCGTCGTCGGATAATGCAACGCAAGGAGCGAGCATGCATGCAGGAATTCTCATCGCCATCGGTACGGGACTGCTCTGGACCGTCATCGGTATCATCATGAGCTATTGTTCCCGTTCGAAGATGGATTTCCTCAGCTACTATGCGGCGAACACGCTTTTTACCGCGATCCTCACCATGGCGGTGTATGTTCACTGGAATGTGGTCGCATGCGGACAGGTGATGCAGCCGCTGCCGCTCGCAGCATTCATTCTCGGGTCCGGTATCGCCAACGCCGCGGGACTTACCGTCATGCAGTCGGCGATGAAAAGCGGTCATAACGGCATCATCTGGGCCATCGGCCAGTCGGCGCTGATAATACCGTTCCTCTGCGGCACGCTCCTGTTCGGCGAGCACGGCAGCGCGCTGACATTCGCCGGCGTGGGAATGATCATTCTCGGCATGCTGCTCCCGTCATTCCTCAGCAAGAGAGGCGATGCCGACACCGCGAAACGCACCTGGCTCACGCTCACATTCGCGGCGTTCATTCTTTTCGGCATAGGACAGACGCTGCAAAGCGTGCCGTCGTACTGGCATGGCTGGAGCGATAATGCGAACATACGCCCCACGCTTGGCACCGCAGGCGCGCTCGCCGGGGCGATCCTGTTATCTGCATTCCGCGGAAAGCTGCCGCTGCCCGACCGGAGAACGTTGCTTCTTGCATTGGGCATGGCGGTACTCAATACGGTGAGCGTGAAGCTGTTCTACGTATCACTCGACATGCTGTCCATGCACGGCATGGCGTCGATCTGTTTCCCGCTCATCGTCGGGTCCTGTATCATCGGGTTTTCCCTCTACAGTCTTTTCGTGCTTCGGGAGAAAAGCCGATGGTTCAACTGGTTCGGTCTTGCGGCGACGATCATCGGGATAATAGCCCTCTCGCGCTGACGCAGCGTTCATCTTTGATAGAAGGAGTACGCTCATGAGGATCATCAACATCGCTCCGCTCTTCACCGATCACAAGGACGCGATCGCCGCGGACCTCCGCATGCTGCACGCGGAGTGCGGCGTTACCGACGTCGCATTCATGCTGCCGCTCAGCCCCGAGGAGCGGGAACCGACAATGGCAAAGGCCGAGCACCTGCGCGATCTTTTCATCGAAATGAGAAAACCGATCGATTCCGGCCTCAGGATCGGGATACTGCTCCAAAGCCTCATCGGACACGGAACACCGACGGACGCGAGGTATCAGCGGAGCGTCAACAGCAACGGCAGGGAAACACAGTCGATGTGCCCGCTCGACGTCGATTTTCAGGGATATATACATGATGCTGTGTCAACGGTCGCTGCGGCGCATCCCGATTTCCTGCTCGTCGATGATGACTTTCGCCTTGCGAACCTTGGAGGAGCAGGGTGTTTCTGCACACTTCATCTTGATGCGATGAACAGGTACGCCAACAGTAATTTCGACAGGGAGAAGCTTCTCGCAACGATCGAGCATGATGCTGATCTGAAAAAAAAATGGGATGAGATACGCCTCTCCAGTCTCATGTCTCTGGCGGGAAAAGTGCGTGCCGGTATCGATGCGGTTGACCCCGAACTGCCGTGCGGTATTTGCATCTGCCATGCACAGGGTTCTGAGCTGCCGTTCGCACTGCCGCTGGCGAGACTTCTTGCCGGACGCAAACCGCCGTTCGTCAGGATCGGCAACGCCTGGTATCTCAGCAATGACGGCAGGGATCTGCTTAGTCGCGTATACTGGACAGCCGCCCAGATGGAGGCGTTGAAAGAAATTCCGGAGATACTCTCAGAGTCGGACACCTACCCGCAGAACCGCTACTGCACCCCGGCAAAAGCGCTCAATGCGCAGATCGTGTTCTCGCTGATGAACGGTGTGACCGGATCGAAGCTCTGGGTAACACGGCTCAGCGAATATGAACCGGACAGCGGTGCCGCATATCGGAAAACACTGAAAGAAAATATCGCGATGTACCATGAGCTCCATCACCTCTATCCATCGATCACCTGGGACGAACCGACTGTCCCCATACCGGCATCCGGGGTGCCTGCGTACGACTCCGGGGTATGGCAATCCAATTGGGCATGTCAGATCATCGGTCATATGGGAATACCCTGCCGTATCGGGGCTGCGCATTCGGCCGACACGATCATGCTTGCCGGAAAGGATATTGATTTTTTCGATGATGCAGAACTGGAGCGTTTTCTATCAAGATCCATGCTCCTTGACGGCGGCGCCGCTGAGCGGCTCTGTCGAAGGGGTTTTGGCGATCTGCTCGGGGTCCATGTCGATAGTCCTGATGGATGGAAGGTTCACTACGAACGGCTGAACGCAGATCCTTTGAACGGAACAGCGGCCGGAAAGAAGATACATGTCACATCATTGATCCGCGGCAGCGCGTTCAGAATATCTGTCAGGAAGGATAGTGTTGCGGAACTTTCCCGGCACTACCGCATTCCCTGGTATCTCAGCCCCGATGAAACCGATGTCGGTCCGGGACTGACACTTTTCACGAACAGGCTCGGGGGACGTGTTGCCGTGTATGCGGCGGCACTGGGCTTTACTCCGTTCATGAACGAACTGCGGCGCGGGCAGCTCATCACTGTGCTCGGATGGCTTGAGCGCAGGCCCCTGCCGGTCGTTGTTGTTTCCGATGTCGATATATACGCACGACACGGCATTCTCTCAGAGGAAGCAGGCGGCGGTGAATTATTGTACGTCTTCAATATGAACATGGACTCCTTGCCGGAACTCAGGCTGCGCATCGGCGGAAGACCGGTATCGAGCATCGAGCGGCTTGATGGTTCAGGGGAATGGGTGATGCTCCCCTTCAGGGACGCAATGGATGACGAGATCATCGCTGCGGTCGATGTCGAGCCGGCAGCGCCTTTGATCCTGCGGTTAAAGCGGGTGATATGACAATGAAGCACGGGGGCACCGATGAATGGACGTGATCGGTAATGATCTTACTATTTTCGGATGCCTTGACCCGACGATCTTCGTTTCCGGACCGGTTGACGGGATCGCCCCGGCGCTGGATCGGCTCATCACCCCGCGGGTGCGCGATGCACATTTCGTGCTTGTGCCTGCTGCGGATGGCATTCAAGTTGGCCTGGATCGTTTCATGGCGGTGAAGCAGTGGATGGAGATCAACGGTCGATAGCAGATGGAAATACACGCGCTGCTCGCAGTCGGGCGTGCGCCACGGTGTCTTTGTTGTCTGTGGCATTCTCTCTATTGAAGGCGGCAATATCCATACAGAATGCAAGATTTCCCGGGCAATAAATTCCTGTTCATCCTGGTAAATCTTCTTTATCCTCTTCGCGCCTTCGCGTGAAACAATCTTTCTCTTATCCATTCCCCATTGCATTCCTCACATTCTCCAAGAACGCCCGCACCTCATCCGTCATATAATCCCGATATGTCCACGGAAGCGCGCAATACCCCTCGCCCTTGCGATACGTGAGCGTCAGATCGGCGAACACCCCGCGTCCGAGATAGATGCGATGCGTGAAATTCTTCCCCGTCCCGAGGATGAAATTCTCCGGTGTCAGGAGCCCCGGGTCGATGTTCACTCGTCGTTTCCCGTCAACAGAATATTTCTTTTCGAGTTTCACCGCATATCGCTTCATATCCACGATACGCTCGCGCGCTACCGGCTTCGCGAACGCCCAGAGCGATTTCGTCAGTCCCGCGCCCATCTCGGCATCGTAATAGCTCGAATGAGAAAACGGATACGAGATCTCCGACGCTATCGCGCCGAGCCTATGCACCATCGAACGCCGGACCGCTTTCATGACAGCATCGTCCCGCCACATGAGCGCAATGACAGCGACAGCGTTCGGCGGCGCGTTCAATGAGCTCACGGGCAATAACCCCTATCCCCAACCCTTTCCGTAGCGGCTTTGGCCATCCATGGCCGCCGCCAGTTGCGCCATCCTTGGCGCACACCTTCAAAAGGGGAAAGGGAGCAGAAATTATAATGGAACGCTCCCCTTTCCCCTCCTAGAGGGGAAAGGGGCCGGGGGATAGGGGTGAGTTTCCTCACAGCGCACCTTTCTTCTTCATCTTATCGATAGTGAACAGTTCATAAAAATCCTTGTAATTGAGAAGCGATTTATGCTTTGAGAATATCTTCACCATATGCGCTATGTCGTCGTAGAACTGCACGAGAAAATCGGTGAGCGCCGTGAACGTCTCGGAACCGGTGGCGAGGAGCTTGTCATAATCCTCGACGCACTTATCGAGATAGTAGCGCCAGAGCGATGTACGGCGCTTGATGCCGTCAAGGCGCATGAACGCCTCTTCCAGTATGCGCACCGTCTGCTGCATGATATCGATGTAGATGAAATATGCCTTCCTGTCCTTGAGCGATGATATCTTCACCTTCGTCGGCATCGATTCGAAGCGTATGATGTTGTTCACGAATGACATCGTCGTGTAATATTCCACGCTCTCTTCAGCGCCGTCCTTGAGATACTCGAGAATCACCGCGAGGTCGGCGAGCTTCTCGTCGCGCACCTTCGACTTCCGTTTGCTCGTGGAAAGACCGTCCACGTATTTCTTCATCGCGAGCTTAAGCCCCTTCAATATGCGGTCAAGCTCGCTCGATATGACTATCGCCTCCGCGGGTATGCTGTCGCGGCTGTCCAGTATCACATCGTAGGCGATATTGACGGAACGGATATCATCGTTCTCGCTCCCGATGATATCGGGATGGAATCTGCGGACGAGCTCCTTATAACGGAGCTTTATCGCTTCGATGGTATCGGCGGGGGAAAGACCGAAAACGCGATATGCCTCGGAAATATCCATAGAACGATTTTACGGTGCTTTCCTGAAAAACGCCAGGAGCGCCTTGCCGTACCGCCTGAGATCGTACGCCTCGCTCTCTATGACACTGGCTGCCCGGCGGTTCATCTCAATGACGAGAATGCCGTCGTCGGTGAGAAGACCATTGCCGCGCACGCGCGAGAGTATCTCGGGGAGATCCTCCGTATCGTACGGCGGATCGGCGTAAATGATATCGTACGGCCCCGAGGGGGACGCGAGGAATCGGAGCGAATTGTTCCGTATGACATGCCCGCGATCGGTATACCCGAGCTTCACCAGGCTCTCGCTTATCGCGATGACCGCCCGTTTGTCGATATCGACGAACGTCACCTGCGCGGCCCCATGGCTCAATGCCTCAAGCCCGATCGCCCCGCTCCCGGTATAGATATCGAGCATGCGCATGCCGTCCACATCCACGATATTGAAGAGCGCCTCGCGCACTTTTCCCTGCGTCGGGCGGAATTCCATTTTCGGCACGACGATGGAATGACCCTTCTTCTCCCCGGCGAATATCCTCATCGTTCCTTCCATGCGTGCAGTATGATATCGGTCCCGATGCGTTCGATCTCCGTATGCGCGAAACGCATCGCATCGTCCACACGGGCCACCCCGCGCCCGGTACACGGCCCCGGCGCATCCTTCCCGCCTATCACCATCGGGGCGATGACGGCGAACACCTCATCGACGGCGTTCGCTTCCATGAACGAGGCGATGGTATTCCCGCCGCCCTCCACCATGACGCTCATGATGCCGCGCGAGGCGAGCATGGCGAGCAGTGCATCGATATCGAAACCGTTCTTTGCAGTACGCACGCGATCGATAGTCCCCGCGGGAAGTCTCCGCTTGAACGAAGGGGCGCTCTTCGCATCGGTAACGACGAGATACGGCCCGCCGTCGCGGAATATCCTCCCCGTAAGCGGGAGCTTCGCATCGCGCGTAAGAATGATACGCAGGGGGATACGCCCTTTCTTCGCACCGTGCCGTACATTCAGATGCGGGTCGTCGGCGAGATAAGTCCCGCTCCCGACAAGAACCGCGTCGGCATAGGCACGCACTTCATGAGCGAAAGCACGGGATGCGGGCGAGCTTATCCACTGCGAATTGCCGGTGCGGGTGGCTATTTTCCCGTCCATGCTCATCGCGTATTTCACTATCACATACGGCCGTGAGCGCGTAATGAAGCGATGATAATCGCGATAGAAATGGTCCGTCTCTTCACCGAGCACGCCGGTCATGACACGCGCACCGTTCGCTCGGAGTTTCTTCACGCCGTCGCCGTTGACATACCGGTTCCTATCGATGCTCCCGATACATACGGAGCGGATGCCGGATGCGATCATCGCGTCCGTGCAGGGCGGATTACGCTTCCCCGGATACATCCGAACGCACGGCTCAAGCGTGACATACATCGATGCGCCGCGGATGTCGCTCTTCCGCCGGACATTCGCAAGCGCGACCATTTCCGCATGGCGGCCGGCGTTCTCGGTGGCGCCGCGCCCGATGATGCGCCCGTTCTTCACGATGACCGCCCCGACCGCGGGGTTGGGCGATGTGGAACCCTTCGCCCGGTACGCGAGCGAGAACGCTTCACGCATGAACGTATCGTGCGCTATGCTCATGCCTCGCCTGCCGCACCGCCGAGCTGTATCGATACAAGCCGGGCGTAATCGCCGTTCTTCGCGACGAGGTCCTTGTGCGTTCCGCTCTCGACGATCTTCCCGTCCCTGAACACGAGTATCACATCCGCGTTCATCACCGTCGAGAGGCGATGTGCGATGATTATCGTCGTCTGATTGCCGAGCATCTGATCGATCGCCGCTTTTATCTCCTCTTCGGATTCCGCGTCGAGCGCGCTCGTCGCCTCATCGAGTATCAGTATCGAGGGGTCGCGCAGTATCGCACGCGCGATCGCGATGCGCTGCCGCTGTCCACCGGAAAGGGTCGACCCGCGTTCACCAATGACGGTCTTATACCGTTCGGGGAGCTGCATGATGAACTCATGCGCCTTCGCTTTTTTCGCCGCTTCTATCATCTCATACGTGGTGTGCACCTTGAGCGCATGCGATATGTTCTCCTCGACCGTGCCGGTAAAAAGGATGGGCTCCTGCGTGACCACGCCCATGTACTGGCGAACGCTCCGCATATCCACATCGTCGATGGACGCATCATCGATGCGTATGACGCCCTTGTCCGGGCGATACAGCCCGAGCACCATATTGGCGAACGTTGTCTTCCCCGCGCCGGATGCACCGACGAGCGCCACGGTCTTTCCCGACTCTATGCGGACCGAGATGTCCTTGAGGAGCGGAACGCCTTCCTCGAATCCGAACCAGACATGATCGAAAACGATCTCGCCCTTCACGGACGAGATGCGCCGCTTGCCCTCGTTCATCTCGGTATCCGGCGCCGAGAGTATCTCGTTGATCGAGTTCATCGCCTCGGAGAATTCCAGGAAGGCCGTGTACTGATTGACCACCTGGCTCACATGGCCGATGATCTGATTGGCGAAATTGAGGAAGAGGAACATCTCCCCGATAAGCACTTCCTTCCGTATGACGGCCACCGCAAGCATGATGACGAGCGCGAACTGAAAAAGCTGCGTGGTCATGGAGTTTGATGCGCCGAACGCGGCGACCTTAAAGGCGATATCGCGGTACTTGGTGACCACCGTACGGCTCTTCGTATCGATGTTCGCCTGCTGATATTTCTCCTCGCCGTGTACGCGCACGAGCATGGATGTCTGCAGGAACGTGCTCACTGCGGCCGAAAGGTCCTCGTTCGTCGTACGGCCGATGTACTGCAGTTTTGAGAGCGTGTTCTTGAAGAGCTTCTGCACGACCGCGAGCAGCGGGATGAGTATGAAGAGGACAAGCATGATGCGTACATTGACGATGGCGAGAATGATGACGCTGTAAGTGAACCCGACGAGTATGGGGAGCACCATGTGGAACATCATCTCGCCGAACATCTCCACTTTCCCCACGTCGACCATTATCTTCGAGTACATCCGCCCGGTCTCCGCGAGGGAATGGTACTTGAGCGACAGTATCTGCAGCTTATGTATGATGGTGTTGCGCACCTCGCGCGAGATGCTCTTCACTACATCGATGCGCACCGCCTCGAACGCCGCGTGATAGATGATGTTAAGGACGCCGAACACGGCTATAATCCAGAGCGATCCGATTATCTTGTCGATCTCGCCGAGGGGAATATAGCTGTCGACGACGAGCTTCACGATGACAGGATATGATGCGAACGGGAGATATTTTATGATGTAGAGCACCACCGCCCACGCGGCCTTGGCGCGGAACGCCTTGAAGTACGACAGATACGAGAGCGCGTTCGCCCAGAGACCCCGGTCGACATAGTACTTGCTTTTCGCCATGGGCGATCAGTCCTGCGCGAATATGGAATACGGTATGGGCACGCGGTCGCGGACTATCTCGCACTGCACGCTCGAATTGACGCGGAGATAATCCTCGCCGTCGAGCACGTTGATGGTCACCTTGAAGAATATCTCCTTCGTCTGCTCATTGATCGTGCCGTAGTCGGAGACATAGCTCACGACACCGTGGAATATCGAGTACTTGAGATAATTGTACAGGTTCGATTTGATGTATACCTTCTGGTCCTTCTTGATGAGTATGTACTGCCGCTCGGGTATGTAGCAGTCGATGACGAACACGTCCTTGCCGATTATCTGGTACATGTTCTTCCCGATAGTGATATTCTCCTGCTCCTTGACGAATATGTTCACGATCTGTCCGTCATACGGCGCTCGGAACGAATAGAGCCCGAGCGTACTTTCGCAATGCTCTATCTTGACGAGCGTCTGCTGCCGATTGTTCTCAAGACGCTCCAGTTCCGCCCGCGTCGTACCCCCGTAGCGGAGTATCTCCTGCTTGCGTTTGATATCGTTCTCGATATTGTTGAGCTCGATGCGCGCCACCGACAGCTGTTCCGAAAGATCGGTGTGGTCGTACGCGGCAACGATGATGTCCCCTTTGCGGACGAAATCCCCTTCCTTCGCGAACACCTTGCGCACCGTCGTGTCCTTGATGGGGCTCGTGATGATATCCTGTTTCTGCGAGCCGATGATGCCGTTGGCGACTATCTTCCTCTCCACTTTATAGAACGAGAGGGCGAAGAACACGACGGGGATGATAAGGACGGCAACGGCCTTCGCAATCTTGATATACCAGTCGATCATAGGGGCATTACCTCAATGTACATAAGGAGGCTTTACAGCCGTTATCGTCATGGGTGACAGTATATTCCCGTCGATCGATACCGTCAATCCCCCATGTCGTTCAACGCCGCATCACGCCGCGCCCCGTTTTTATTGACATTCCGATGTGATGATGTACAATCGCCGTAATTCTGCGGAGATGATCGAATGACCGATTGTGATATCCTTGCACCGTACATACCGCTCATCCTTCTCGCCGGCTTCATCATAGCGGGCATATTCGGGCGTGTGTTGAATCGCCGCATCGCGGTGATCGCTGTCGCAACGGCAGCAGCAGCGTTCGCGCTTTCCCTCTATATCTTCATACGATATCTGTCGCTCGGGGCGGACGCACCGGTGCTTCGCGTCGAACTCTTCCAATGGATAGCGGTCAAGGGCTTCACCGCCCCCATCGCTTTCCGTATCGATGCCCTCTCGCTCCTCATGATGCTCATCATCACCGGCATCGGCGGCGTCATCCATGTCTTCTCGCTCGGCTATATGGAAAAGGAAGCAGGCTATTCGCGGTTCTTCGCCTATCTCAATCTCTTCACCGCGGCGATGCTCATCCTTGTCATGGCGGACAATATACTGCTCATGTTCCTCGGCTGGGAAGGCGTGGGGCTGTGCTCGTATCTCCTCATCGGCCACTATTACGACCGCGACTATGCGGCGCGCGCGGCGAACAAGGCGTTCATCGTCAATCGCGTGGGCGATGCGGGGTTCCTCATCGGCATATTCCTCATCTTCACGCAGTTCAATTCGCTCGAATTCTCGGCGATACAGAGCGCGTCAGCGGCGAATCCCTTCATGATAACCGTCATCGCGTTCTGTCTCTTCCTCGGCGCTGCCGGCAAAAGCGCCCAGCTCCCGCTCCATGTATGGCTTCCGGACGCCATGGCCGGCCCCACGCCGGTGTCCGCGCTCATCCATGCCGCCACCATGGTCACGGCGGGGATCTATCTCATCGCGCGTCTTAATTTCATTTTCGTACTTGCACCGATAGCCATGACCGCGATCGCGATCATCGGCGCGCTTACCGCGCTCTTCGCCGCCACGATTGCCGCGAACCAGACGGACATAAAGAAAGTACTCGCCTATTCCACGATAAGCCAGCTCGGTTTCATGATGGCCGCCATGGGCGTAGGCGCGTTCAGCGCGGGCCTCGGTCATCTCATGACGCACGCGTTCTTCAAAGCGCTCCTCTTCCTCGCCGCAGGCTCGGTGATAACCATGCTCCATCATCAGCAGGACATACGCGCGATGGGGGGACTCAAGCGATATCTCCCCATCACCTTCGGCACCTTCCTCATCGGCACGCTCGCGATATCGGGCATACCGGGGTTCTCCGGTTTCTTCAGCAAGGACGAGATCGTGTACACCGCGCTCGCTTCATCGATGGGCAATCCCTTCGTATACGTGCTTCTGCTCATCACGAGCGGGCTCACCGCGTTCTACATGTTCCGGCTCCTCTTCGTCACGTTCTTCGGCGAACCGCGCGAATACGCCGCTCACGGCCCGGTGAAGGAAACGCCTGCCGTCATGTGGGTGCCGCTCACGATACTCGCGTTCGGCGCCGTCGTCGCCGGCTATTTCACGCTCCCGCGGATATTCGGCCCCAATACGCTCGAGGAATTCCTTCACGGCGTCGTCGTGAACGTTCCGATAAGCGCACATTTCGAGGAAAGCGAATCGATAACCGGTCTCGCGGGGCTTATCATGATCGTAACGCTCGCCGCAGCCGCCGCTGGTTTCTTCGCCGCATACTATCGTTATATCGTGCGCCGCGTGCTGCCGATGGGTGAAAAACGCGTGCGCGGCATCATTCGCATCGCCGCCGCGAAATATTATGTCGACGAACTCTATGCCGCCGTCATCGTACGGCCGCTCTCAGCCATCGGCTCGTTCTTCCATGTGATAATTGACAACGTGCTCTTTACCGGTACTGTCACCGGCATCGCCCATCTCTGGCGGACCATCGGCAGACGCCTGCGTCATTCGAACAAGGGCATACTCACCGATTATCTCATCTCGTTCGCAGCAAGTACTGTCATCATCGCCGCGGTGTTCGTGTTCGTGGTCCTCCGCACAACGCGATAGTCGTCACTGGGCCGACATTCCCGAACGCTCACGATAATCGCGCGGACGCATGCCGAACGCCTTCGTGAACTGGTTCGAAAAATGATGATAATTATTATACCCGGCATTGCGCGCTATCTCGGCGAGGGTCGCCGATGAGAACACGAGCATGGCGCGTGCATGCTCCATGCGCCGATGGATGGCGTACTCGGACGGCGACTTGCCGGTATTGCGCCTGAACAATCGTATGAAATAACTTTCATTGAGCGATGCCGCCTCGGCGAGCGCACGGACGCTTATCGGCCTTTCCGGATGCGCATCGATGGCTGCGAGTACGCGCCGTATACGTGCATCGACAGCGGTCGTTTCCGTTTCCCGTGAAAGCGATTCGAGCATGGCGAAAAGATATCGCAATAGGCCCCCCATCGCCCGTTCGACGGGGCCGCCGCCCTCGGAAGCGCGCACCATGAGATCGCAGGCGCTTTCCACTTCACCGCGGCGCGCGGTACAGTCGACGATCATGGGCACCGCCGCCTCGCCGATAATATCGTCCGTGACGCGGCATTTCATCTGGAAGATATCGCAGAGCATCTCGTCCTTCTTCGGAAAATCGAATGCATGCTCGGTACCGGGTTTGATTATCGCTAATTGCCGGGCACGTACCGTGAATTTCGTGCCGTCACAGCCCATACTGCAGCGGCCGCGGAAGATGTAAAGGAATTGATGGAAATCATGCGTGTGCGGTACGGCCGAGAGGGACACGGTGTTCGTAACGCGTGCGGCATAGAGCGGGCGTATCGGGTCCATTGCTGTATGGTATGCATGGAAAGGGAAATGTCAACCCGCCGCTGATCCGGCGTCGCTATTCTTGCGCCGCCGTCACATCGGCCGCGCTTCTGAATACGGCGAAAGCGCGCGCAGGCGTTCAATGATCGGCGCTATCGTCTTCGTGATGAGGTCGACGTCCGCCATGGTATTGTAGCGGCTGAAGCTGAAGCGTATCGATCCGTGCGCGAATTCGAACGGCACGCCCATGGCGCGGAGCACATGCGACGGTTCGAGCGATCCTGACGTACAGGCGGAGCCGCTCGATGCGCAGATGCCGTGCTCGTCGAGCATGAGGAGTATCGCCTCGCCTTCGATGAACTTGAAACTTATGTTCGCCGTGTTCGGCAGACGCTTCGTCTCGCCGCCGTTGATCTTTGTAAGCGGTATCCGTGCGGTAACTTTTTGCTCAAGCGAATCGCGCAGCGCCGATAGATCGCGTATCTCATCGGAAAGATGCGTTCGCGCGAGCTCGGCCGCTTTGCCGAGGCCGACTATGGATGCGACATTTTCCGTACCGCCGCGGCGCCCGCGTTCCTGATGGCCGCCGGTAATGAACGGGCGTATGCGCGTACCTTTGCGTATGAAGAGCGCGCCGATGCCCTTGGGGGCATGGAGCTTATGCCCGGAAAGCGAAAGCAGATCGACCGTGCTTTTGCGCATATCGAGCGGCACTTTTCCGACCGCCTGCACCGCATCGGTGTGGAACATCACGCCGTGTTCCTTCGCGATGGCGCCGATCTCTTCGATAGGGAATATCACGCCGGTCTCATTGTTCGCGTACATCATGGTGATGAGCACGGTGGTCGGCTTGACCGCCCGCGCAAGTTCGGCGAGATCCATCTGTCCGTTCTTGTCAACACCGAGATAGGTCACTTCATATCCCGTACGTTCGAGCGCACGGAGCGTATTCAAGATCGCCGGGTGTTCCACCTTGCTCGTGATGATGTGATTTTTGTCCGGGTTCGCCTCGAGTATACCCCATATCGCGGCATTATCGCTTTCGGTACCGCAGGAAGTAAAAAGTATCTCATAGGGCTCGGCGCCGATGAGCGCGGCAAGTTCTTCACGAGCGCGTTCGATGTCCCGCGCGACAAGACCGCCGAAGGTATGAATGCTCGACGGATTACCATAGCGTTCGGTGAGAAAGGGTATCATTGACTGATACACCTCGGGCGCTACCGCAGTCGTGGCATTATTGTCGACGTAAATTATTTTTGCGCTCATTGTTTCGCCTCTTCGACGGTGAGTTCAGGCGATACGAATTCGCGGAGTTTCGGCTCTATGAACGATTTTATTGTCACGCTTGAAACATGACAGCCGGAGCACATCCCGCGCAGCTGAATGACAACGCGGTTGCCGTCGATATCGATGAGCTCCACGCCGCCGCCGTCCTTTTCAAGTTCGGGGCGTATCTCGCTTTGAAGCGTCTCCTCGATGAGCTTCATCTTCTGCACCATGGTGAGCACGCGCGGGGCTTCCTTCTTCACTTCCTTCCCCATTGCACGGCGCACATCCTCGATGATGTCCTCTATCTGCGGCTTGCACGCGCCGCACATACCGCCCGCCTTGGTGTAATTGGTCACCTGTTCCACGGTGGTGAGATTATTCTCGCGTATCGCGCGCTCTATCTTCTTGTTCGTCACGCCGAAGCATTTGCAGACGATATAGCCTTCATCGTCATCATTATGCGCACCTTCGGGTGCCGCTTTGCCGAGATATTTATTGAGCGCCTGTTCGAGCGCCTCTTTTCCCATGACGGAGCAATGCATTTTCTCTTCGGGAAGCCCGTCCAGTTCCTTCGCGATATCGGCATTGGATATCGCGAGCGCCGCATCCACGGTCTTTCCCTTCACCATTTCGGTGAGAATGCTCGATGAGGCGATGGCCGACGCGCAGCCGAAGGTCTTGAACCTGGCATCGGTGATGATATTCTTCGCCTTGTCGATGCGAAGCGTGAGTTTGAGCGCATCCCCGCAGCTTATATTGCCGATGAGCGCATCCGCTTCGGGATTCTCTATCTCCCCGACATTGCGCGGATTGACGAAATGGTCCTTAACTTTTTTTGAATAGTCCCACATAATGGCTCCGTGGTCATTAGTATAACAAAAACGAATTATATGGCAATGAATCCCGACCGAAAAGGATGCACCCGAATATCCTGTTTCGACCGCGGGCCGAGGACTATTTGCCTTCTTTCGAGACCGTAAGCCGGTCCTCATCGTCGAGTCGGAACACTATCGTGAATTGTTCTTTATCGACCTTGCCGCCGAACGACAGCTCAGAGATCCCCTGATGCTTTTTCAGAAGGAGCAGAAGCTCGCGTATCCGTTCGGAGTTCTTGTTCTTGCTGTAGATATTCGAGAAAAGCGCGGCCGTCAAGTCCTTATTCGCTCCGAGAACCTGGGCAAGTTTCTCGCGCACACCGTACGTATCGGGAATGGACCGTGAGGCTGCTTCGGTATAGATGAGCGAACGCACGTGCGTTATCGGCAAAGCATTCTTGTCGTAATCGGAGATGCCCTTCGTCGAACGGAAGGCGTGATACCGTATCAGGAGATCAAGCACCTTTTCATTGAGCGGCACCCCCTGCACCAGATATACCGACGCGAGATTGCGCATGAGTATGAGTGATGCATTCCCCGCGGACATCCGGTCATGCATCGCCTCAGCGCTCGCCGGGGCCGTACCCTTCTCGAATTGAGCTATTTCGGCAAGGCCGCTCGATGCGATATCGGAAAGCGTCTGGCTCACACGCACGGTCTCCCCGAGGCATCCGGTGACCAGCCGGCGTTCTTCGGGGGACAATTGCCCCGAAAGGTACGCGGTGGCAAGCAGTTTACACGCCTCGCGATCCCCCAGCCTGGCACCGTCGACAAGAATACTGACGGGAAACACTGCGGTGATCCGGCGCTCCCTGTCAGGGACAAGCATACTCATCGCCGTAACGAATTGATCGGCGGACATCTTTTTCCCGAGCATGGCACGCAATCGATCGATGGCAAGAGTATCCCTGGCGAACGCCGCTTTCACCGCATCAACGAACGCCTCGTTCATGATGTTCATCGTGCGTACGTATCCTTCAAGAAGCACCCCGCGCGTCACATGATTGTTCTCCGGGAGCACGGAGTAGTAATGTATGATGGCGCTGTTG
Organism: Spirochaetota bacterium; assembly: GCA_038043445.1. Classification (NCBI taxonomy): domain Bacteria; kingdom Pseudomonadati; phylum Spirochaetota; species Spirochaetota bacterium. The sequence continues at coordinate 13,893 of JBBTBY010000027.1, read as the reverse complement.
ATCATCCCTGCATTGGCGGCAGTGACCGCATCAAGCACCATCCGCGCCTCATAATGATAGAGCTCTCGTGAACGATTGGTCATGATGCCGAGGACATCATCAAGGTCCTTCGCGGGCGGGAACAGACTTGTCCCGGTACCGAACAGGGATATCCGATATGCCTTATATTCCTCGAGCCCCTTTTCGCGCTCTGCGGTCATCCGTGCGCATGCTGCGGCCTCCGTCTTCATCTCGTTGTACAGCAGCGGGTCTATCCTGCGGCGCTCAACACTGCGTTTGCCGATCTCCGGCACCTGCTGAAGGTCCTTTCCCAGTGCGGCAAGGGCTTTCGCCGAATGGTCGCACATGAGCATGCGGTCAAGATATGACGGCCAGAGGGGATGCGATGAGAACGGCGTATCGGTACTGCCGTTCACCATATCGACGACCGCCTGCCGAAAGGATGAGAGCACGAACGACGGGTCCATGCGCATCACGAGCATGCCGCCCACTATCGGCCGCCCGGTCGCGCTGTACATGCACGATGTGACCGCGGCAAAAAGGGAACGATACCGGACGGGGTCGCGCCGGATGAGCCGGTCGAATTCATCAGCGAGAAAATCGCATCGGGGGTCCACCGTTCCGTACGCATCAAGCAGTTCGTCAAGATTCACGACCAGGTCGACGTCATTGAGGCAGCAGAGCATCGCACAGAACGCTTTCCCCTTGACCTCGGGCGTAATATCCTTGTGCGCAAGCAAAGCGCGTACGATAGCCATATCCCGCGGCTGCAGAGCGGTGATCTTCGCCTTTGCGGCATAGCGTTTCTGAATCGCCTCCGCATCAAGCTCCAGCGCGAGCGCATATATCGTATCGAACTGCACATTGTTCGCCGGCGCTGTGTTCGTCGTGCCGGGCAGTACTGCACCGAATACCGATGCACACCATACACAGCACGCAACGGTCGCTCTGGACAGCTGTTGTACGGAAAAGAGCCCGCGTACTGTGCTGCTAGTCATCGACATCGACGTTCTGTTCTTTCGGTATGACATCATGCGCCCCTCCCTCGACAATGCTCGTCGATGAAACGAGCGTAAGCCGTGCCGTCTTCTGGAGTTCCGCGATGGATGTTGCGCCGCAATTGCACATCGTTGAACGCACTTTCGACAGTGTGATATCGACATTGTCCTTGAGCTTGCCGGCATAGGGCACATAGGAATCAACGCCCTCTTCGAAAGCGAGGCGGTTCTTGCCGCCCATATCGTATCGCTGCCAGTTGCGCGCGCGGTTGGATCCTTCGCCCCAGTATTCCTTCACGTAGGTGCCGTTCACCTGCAGCTTTCTCGTCGGGCTTTCATCGAATCGCGCGAAGTAGCGCCCCATCATGACGAAATCGGCGCCCATGGCCAATGCAAGGACGATGTGATAGTCGTATACCAGACCGCCATCGGAACAGATGGGCACATACACGCCGCTCTTCGCGAAATGCTCATCGCGCGCCTTTGCCACTTCCATTATCGATGTGGCCTGCCCGCGCCCAATGCCTTTCTGCTCGCGCGTGATGCATATCGAGCCGCCGCCGATGCCCACTTTCACGAAATCCGCACCGTTCTCAACGAGATAGAGGAAGCCTTCGCGGTCGACGACATTGCCCGCGCCGATCTTCACCGCATCGCCGTATTTCTTCCTGACGAAGTCGATGGTGTCCTTCTGCCATTCCGAGTAGCCGTCGGAGGAATCCAGGCAGAACACGTCCGCTCCCGCCTCGACAAGGGCGGGGATGCGCTCGGAAAAATCGCGTGTATTGATGCCGGCACCGACCACAAGCCGCTTTTGGGGATCGAGGAGCTCGTTGGGGTTCTCCTCGTGCGCATTGTAATCCTTCCGGAACACGATGTAGATGAGCTTCTGCCCCTTGTCTATGATAGGCAGTGCGTTCAGCTTATGGTCCCAAATAAGATCGTTCGCTTCAGAAAGGGATATCCCCTCCTTGCCGTACACGAGATCGGTGAACGGCGTCATGAACGACGATACCGGTGTCGACGGCTTCATCCTGTCGGCGCGGTAATCCTTGCTCCCGACTATGCCGATGAGCTTCCCGTTCGGCGTTCCGTCATCGGTTACGGCAACCGTGGAATGACCGGTCACCTCTTTGAGGGAAAGCACATCGGCAAGCGTGGCATCCGCACGCACGTTCGAATCGCTGACGACAAAACCCGCCTTGTATTTCTTCACTCGCCCGACCATGGCAACTTCTTCTTCTATCGACTGTGAACAGTAGATGAAGGAAAGCCCGCCGGCACGCGCAAGGGCTATGGCCATGGCATCATTGGAAACCGACTGCATTATGGAAGAAACAAAGGGGATATTCAGGTGAAGCGAGCTCTCAGTCCCTTTTTTAAATTTCACCAGGGGGGCAGTGAGCCGTACGTTGGCCGGCACGCATGATTTCGCAGTAAGATTAGGAATGAGAAGGAATTCGTTGAAGGTCCGTGAAGGCTCGTTATAGAATACGGCCATAGGATGCTCCTTGGCACTTTTCAGGATTCTACCGTAACGGAAAAAAAAGTCAATGATTCCCGGTTTTTTTGGGACCGGTATCGTATTGACTAATGCCGCCGGCGGGGTATAATCACCCTATCCGCATATGGCCCTGCGCATGCGGTGAACACCCATAGGAGTGCACGATGAAACGCCTTCTTCTCGCCGTTGCAACCGTTTTCATGGCCGTAGCCGCCTTCGTAACCCCCGCCGAGAAGCCGCCGCGCGGCGACACGACGATCCGTGTCATATTCCCGCCCGAGGCAGCGTTCATATCGCTCAAACGCCAGTTGAGGGATGTCGACTGGAAAAAGCTCATCTATACCAATGAGCTCAAACCGAAGAAGGACGTCGTCGGATATCAGATCGGCGTGCTCTTCGCGAATTGGAGCGTTGCTGCCGCAACACGCGAAGAACAGTACGTGAACATCATCTCAACGAACATCATACGCCTCACGCGGGATATCGACATCGATGACGATTCGGTACTGGTGAGCATAAAGAAACGCGTCCAGAAGTTCGGCGATTATTTCAAGGACGATAAGCCGGAAAGCTACCGTAAGATAGAGTCGGAGATACGCTATATCAAGGACGAGCTCAAGCGCTACTACGGGCGCACCGGGAACAAGACCATCGTCGACCAGATCGGCTTCGGCGCATGGCTCGAATTCAACTACATCGGTGCCAATGGGCTCTTGCTGAAATACAATCCCGCATCGACCATAGTCTTCAATCGCGCCATCGAGATCGATGACTTCCTCGCGAAGGCGAACGCCGACAAGCGCATGGCGAACATCATCGATTTCCTGCGCGCCGTAAAACCGAAGATGACGATCAAGGAAGGCAAGACGCTGTCAAAAGCCGAACTCACCGCATTGCGCGACCAGATCGGCGCGTTCAGAACGAAACTTGCCGTTATCACGAAGTGATCGGAGGAAGCAGATGAAAACGATACGCGTCTCCCTCTTCGCCGTCCTCGCTCTTGCATTCCTCATGTCCGCATCCGAGGATGTCGCACGCAAGAACATGACGAAGTACATGAACGACATGTCGAAGAAATTCCCCACCTACGTGTTCGATTCGGAGACCACCGACATCGGCTATACGTATCAGGGGTATGCCCTTGTCATCCAGACGACGCTCTACTCCGAGAACAAGTACATCTTCCTCGCCGCCGGCGATGAAAGCGTCGCCGATGTCAGCATCGAGGTCTACGATTACGGCGGAAAGACGCGCTGGTGCTGCAACACCGAATCCGGCGGCGCGAAAGGCGTCTTCGTGCAGTTCGAACCGAATTATACCGGTGAATACCTCATCAAGATAAAACTCAACAAAGCGTCCACCGAGGGCTCATGGGTCGGCTATGCGTTCGGCTATGCCCCGCTCGAGGAAGAGGGCAAGACGAAGCAGAAGGGTAAAAAGTAGCCGCTGCCGTCTGCTTACTGCCGGTCACGCTCGAGCTTCACCGCTGTCGCCGCGAAAAGTATGGTGAATATCGCCACAAGCGCGGCCAGATCGTATTGGTACGCACCGAGCACGAACGGATACACTATCTTCTTGTAATACGGGAAATGGTTCACATTCCCGGAATATGCAAGCTTCAGGTAGTCAATGAACGATAATTTCCCGTCCTCAAGCGCGCGCACCGCATCGGTGAATCTCTCGAAACGATCGAGCGATGCCTCTTCCTCGGCTTCGCGTACCGATTCGGTCTTCGCACTGCTCAGATTGTACTTCCGGAACACATCCATGACCTCGCGATTATTGAACTTCCCGAACCGCTCGGTAAAGGCCTCGGTCTGGAACGTCACCACTTTATCCGGATTATCATAGCGGAACACATTGAGATAGCCCTCGTACATCCAGCGGGAATGAATGGCATTGCAGAGCACGGGCACGGGTCGGTTCTTGGCGAACAGATTGAGCATCTTAAGCTCATTGAAATTGAGGAACATGCCGCCGAAGATTATCTGCGGTATTATCATGAGCGGCACTGCGAGAAAGGCCGCCTTCTCGGAGGTGAGGAAGCAGGAAACGAAAAGGCCGAGGGCGGTCGCCGAAAGCGATGCCGTAATGCTCAGTAAGGAGAACTTGAGGAACAGCGATACGAACGTGATACCGTCGTACGCAATGAAGATCGGCACGCCGAGTATGAGGAACGATATGACCGTATAGATGAGGACCTGATATACGCAGACGAGGGTGAGCGGCGCGATCTTCGCTATCAGATAGGACACCGACGAGTAGCCGATGAGCTTCTCCTTATCGAGCACAAGACGGTCCTTCAATACCTCGCTGATGGAATTCGATACGGCGAGGAATATGAATATAATGCTGCTCAGGAAGAGATATTTCGGTATATTGATATTGTCCGCGAGCGTATACGGGCTCGTGCCCTCCTGATACCGGAGCACGGCGGAAAGGAACACCGCGAGCACCGCAGGTATGAACAGCGACAGCGCCGTGGACGCACGGTCACGGAACTTGTTGATGAAATTCCTCGCGAGGAGATGAATGAACTGCGCAAGCCGGTGGCGGACCGTGAGCACGGCGGCTTCCGGAAGGATGTTCTCCTCCGCGCTCGCTGTCTCATCAGCGGTCGACGGCGTATCGAATTCGCGATAGCGGCGCGTATAGTATTCGTCGCTCCACTGCTTGGGCGTCTTCACCCGCATGGGTATCTTATTGTTGCGGCTGTCATACTCGTATATCGTCTCACCGTCCGGCGTAAGCTTCACCGCCTCGAGCACTTCCAGTATATCGTCGGGTGTTCGGACGGAGCGGCTCTTCACATGGTATTTGCTGAAATAGCTGAACGCCGTCCTCGTCGCCCCGAAATACGCCAGATGACCGCCGCGATCAAGGAGTATGAGATGGGTGAATTTCATGAACACATCGAGGCTCGGCTGATGGATGACGACGTACAGTATCTTCCCCTGCATGGCGATGGCGCCGAGGAGATCGATGATCTTTATCGTGTCGAAGCTCGAAAGGCCGGATGTCGGCTCATCGAGCACGAGCACGCTCACGTCGCTCATGAGCTCAAGACCGATGTTCAGCCGCTTACGCTCGCCGCCGGAGAGCACCCGCGCGTCCGGCGCACCGACCACCTGGTCGCGCTTGTCGGCAATGCCGAGCTCGGTGAGCACATTGATTATCTTACGGTCGAGCTCGGCCGGGTCAAGTTCAGGCGCCTTGATGCGGCCATAGAAGAACATGTTCTCGTACACGGTCAGGTTCTCAAAAAGGAGATCTTCCTGCGACACATAGCCGATGTGCTTCTTGAAGGAATCGAAATGCTCGTAGAGGGGATAATTGTTGAACTGCAGCGATGCGGCGACCTCCGGCGGGCGGTACCCGGTCAAAAGCTTCACCAGGGTCGACTTGCCGCTCCCGGAGGGACCCATGATGCAGCAGAAATCCTTATTGGTGTTCTGGAACAGAAGCCGCGTGATGCCGTTCGTCCCGTCGCGGAAGCGGAAGGTGAGCTCGTTCGCCTTGACCGAATGGATCTTCGTCTTAAGGAGGCTCACGTTATTATTGTCCGGATCGAATATGATGTAGTTGCGCGCGATCTCGATGACATCGCCCGAGCGCGCGACCGCTCGCCGTTTGCGGACGGGCACATTATTGATGCTCACCGGAAGATGCGCCTCGATGGTATCGAGCACCCATTTCCGGTTCTTCACATACTTCAATGTGAGCCGCGCCACACGGTTCCTGGGGAGCGTAAGCGGTACGAACACATCGCACAGCTTGTCATTGCCGATGGTCACCTCTTTGCTCTTGATTATCTTCGAGGTGATGGAATTCGAGAAGACGATGGACGACAGATCGCTTGACAGGTCGAAAAGGAAGTGATTGTCGATGAGAATGCGGTCATCGATGGAACCGTTGTATACCTCACGCCCGACGGAGTGGCTCCCGACCGTGATATCGACGGTCTGATTGTTCTTCATGACCGATATATGCGAGCGCTTGACGGTGATGATGCCTATCACCTCACCCGCGGACGGCTCGACGTCGTAGGGGATTATCGAGAACGTGGTGCCCGACTTCATCGCCTTCTTGACGATGAAGAACGCGATGTGCGCATCGTTGTTCTTGAGCTCGAAACGCAGCATGATGTCGGCGAAGCTCACGCCTTCATTGTTCACCGAAAATCGGTCATTGATGTCGAACCGGTAGAGTATGTGATCGAACGCGGCATTATTGTTCATCCGGAGAAGCCCGCGGGTGACGCCGGTCAGCAGGTAGTAATTGTCATTGCGCCGGATGATGTACGCGGAAAGCTCATCACGCGTCTTCACGATATCGCACAGGTGCGGGTCGTTGCCGATGTACAGTATGTCCGGATTATCGTAATCCCTGACCGTGAATACGCTGTTGATGATCGCCATCGCCCGTGCGTCCTTAATGACCGCTTCGGCGATCGAGGTCAGTATCTCCGCCTCGATGATATTGATGCCGTCCACCGCGCAGAGCGCGTACGCCTGGAGGATGTAGTAAAACGATACGTCGGACGTAAGCGCGGAAAGCTGGGCGATGACGTCGTCAAGCGTCTCGGCCTTCGAGGACAGTATGTTCTGGAACGCGATATCATCTTCGCGGTACTGCGAGAATATGCGGAGGAAATTCGACAGCGTTTCCTTCTCCGCTTCGGGTATGGTGCCGTCGGAGACATACTCGTCCGCATTGAATATGAGGATGAGCAATTTATAGAATACGGCGATGTTCTCCTTCTTGAACGCTGCGTCCGTATCCACAATTTCACTCGACAAGGTACCGCCCCGTCATCACATCGCTCGTGCGCCAGTCTATCTTATACCGGAGGGCCGCGATGAAATTGAAGAATATATTGAAATACGGATACGCCTCGACCACCTGCGCGGTGAGCCGTGTCCTGAAATAGTACCGCGCGGCCGGTATGAGCGAGCGGCGCGGTGCAAGCAAGACATCATCGATACGGCTCAGATACGCTATTGCTTCATCGCGGCGCGGCGTCGTATAAAGGCGCACCCCGCCCGCCTGCTCGATGATGTACTGCTTGTCCCAGAAATCGCGATAGATGATGCGATTGATGCGGACAAGGCGTATCGTATCGTCAAGAAAGAGGTTCACGCGCCGGAATTCGATATGGTAGTTCACGGAGAATACCGCACCCGCGTCTATCTGCACCGCGAACGCCTCCGGGAGCGGCGTCGTGCTCACATCAACGCGCACGGCATCGCCCGCAACGGTTATGCCGCCGACGACAAGCCGTATCTCATACGATGCTGCGCTCAGTGTATACGGGGCCGTCACCATAGCGATAATTCCCAGGATTTTGCACATCCGCTCGATCATTGTGCGTAGTATATAAGAGCGGGTACAAAATGTAAACCGTCCGATCCCCGGCATCCCAATTCCTCGCATTGGGAAAAGGCAACCGTAGAGATGAGAAAAGGCAGAGAATACAGATTAAAACAGGGGGAACCATGTGCACCGGATTGTTGCATTGCATGATATTTTTTCTCTGTGCTCTCACTCGCATTTCTCTGTGGTTTATCAATTTTTATCTGAGTATGAGGGGGTATACGGGGCATTGCTTTTTTTTCGGACACCGCACCATCCTTGAAAACAGTCCGCGGAGGATGCAATGAAGACCGTACTATCGATTCTCGTAATGCTCGGAACGGTTGTATCCCTGAGCGCACAATGTCCGAATGCGGCAGGAAAGTGCGCCCCGAACACGACCGATGTAAAGTCGGATACGAAAGAACTGCGATTGACCATTAAGGAATTGGCCGCCTTTAACGGCAAGAACGGCAAAAGCGCCTATGTCGCCGTCGACGGCATCATCTATGATGTAAGCGGCGTCGAAGCGTGGAAGGACGGCGCGCACAAGGAAGGAAAAGCGGGCACCGATATCAGCGCCCTTATCAGGAACGCCCCGCACAAGATCACGGTGCTCGGCAAGCGTACGGTCGTCGGCAGCATCATCGCCGAACCGGTAAAGAAGAACACGAAATAGCGCTTACGCCTCTCAGAGCATCTTGTTCATTCTGTCGATGCGGTTCGCCAGCAGCCGTGCGAGTATCAGCCCGTAATAGGGATATCGTTTTATCGCGTCGGTGAACTCTTTCTTTGATATCTTGATGAGCGTGCCCTGCGAATGAGCGCGCACGGTGGCCGTACGCCGGTCATTGAGCAGGAATGACATCTCGCCGATGAAAATATCGCTTGAATTCAGCGTCGCAATGAGCTTGTTACGGTTCCCATACACGCCGTACGCACCGCTGTGTATGTAGTAGAGGAAATTCGATTCCTCCCCCATCGTGAACACGGTCTGCCCCGGATTGAACGATATCTCATCCTTCTTGTCGAAGATTATCGGCACGAGATTATTGCGCGACTCCTGATGGTCGACATCGAAACTGACCTCATTCCCTTTTTCGTTGTACTTCAACCCGCCCGCAGAACTTTCGGCCACCGCAATACCGCGGCCGTGATCGAGCATCTCCCGATTCACCTCGGCGGGTTTTTTTACCATGCGCCAGTTGAACCCCTTCCCCTCGTCGCGGACGATAAGATGCGTGCGCTCCGGCGCAATGCGGTAGGAGAAATTCACGCGCCGCGCCGCGATGCGCCTGTCCTTGAGCTTTTCATCGATAAGGTCGAAGATGCTCCCGCCCTCGAGGGAAAAACGCGTCTTCTCCTCGAAGGTTATCTCGCAGTTCCCGTGCTCGACGGCATTGAGCAGGAGTTCCACGAGCGCCACCTTGACATTGTCGCGTTTCTCGATATCGACGTAATTGCTGTAGAAAAGATAATTCGATATGATGCTCGCATACACGTTCACTTCATAGGGGTCATTATCGACGATGAACATACCCGAGACGGTCGTACGTATCGAGCGCTGAAGGTCACGCTGGAAAAGAAGATGCTTATTGTCCATCACGATCTTCACGATGCTGGGCAGCCGCCGCTGCATATCCTTCGCTCGGAGCACGGCGATGATGTTCGCATACCGCATCGCCGAAAGGAATTCGCTCTCGCTCCCTTTCGATCGAAGCGCGATTATCCAGCCGTAGTGGAGCCACGGATCCTCGCGCATTTTCTCCAGGAGCGGCTCGAGCGGCAGGGAGGCATCGTCAAAATCGAGGATGAGAAGCTCGGGGAGCTCATAGCTCAGGATCTCTATCGCATAACTGATATCATCGCAGAACGAGAAATTCGCCGGTACCGAGTGATCACGGACTATGCCGGCTATCTCATCCGCAACCTTCTTGGTCGATGAAACAAAGAGGATCTTTCCCATGCACCTTTTCCTGGCGATTTCGCTCTGCATATTATAGGGCGTATGGATAAAAAAGCAATGACAGCGGACAGAGGCCGCGTCAAGGAATGATCACCGTGGCAGAAACAACGCTTCCAATGTGATCAGCAGGAGGGCCGTTCCACTAATCGCCGACAGCCCGCATCGCTCTATCCCAGGTCGAGAGGTTATCCCTGCGCGTAATGGGATAGGCGCCCTGCAGGAGGTGCGTTCTGATGTACGGGAGCGAAAGCGCGTCCGAATCCTTATCGCCTATCATGAGCGCGCCTGTCGCATCGATCGCATGGTCATCACAGGCGAGAAGCAGCATGCCGGGGCTGGGCTTTCTCTGCAGGCTCTCACGGCGATACGATGCCACTGATGCTGAAGGATGTGTCGGGCAATAATACCATCCATCGATGCACGCGCCGCGCTTTTGGAATCCATCGCCGATATATCGGTTGAGCGCAGTCACATCCGCCTCGGAGAATTTTCCCTTTGCAACACCGGCCTGATTCGTGAGCACGATGACCTTCCTGCCGCGCTCATTGGCACGGCGCACCAGCAGTACCGCCTCATCGATGATGCGCACATCCCGCGTTGATGCAAGATAACCGGTGTCCTCAACAAGGATGCCGTCGCGATCGAGAAAAATCGCGGACGACTTCTTCGCCGAAAAATATGCCGACGGGTCCGCCGCAAGGCGTTCATATCCGCTGTCGGCATCGATGAAGCGGTCGCCGAACGGTATGCCGCACACGGCCGGGGAGAGATCCCCGTCAGCGTGCGGGGCTTGCGATGGACGCACAAGCGATGCAAAACGACCAGCGTACACACCGCCGTAGTGATACCCCTCAACGAAGATATCGTGCGATCTGTCGGGCCGTACGATACGAAAACCGTCATCGAGCGCGATAGGCCCGAGGGGAATGTCCGGCAGATATTTGACCGCAGCAGAGCACTCGCCGCGCTCGTACGCGAAACGCATGAACCACGTGAGATCGATATTGAAAAAACTTTTCCCGCTGAGAAGCAGATATGCCTCGCAGGGGTAAAGTGCCGCCGCCGAAAAGAACGATCCGGCAAACGACAGCCCGTTCGAAGGGGCATATCGCAATCGCATACCGATATTCCCGCCGTCGCCGAAATGCTCACGGATCACATCGATATTCCCCGCGACAACGACATCGGTGACCGAATGGCGGCAGAGCCATTCCAATTGCCATGCGAGGAACGGCCTGCCTGCAACATCGGCCATCGGCGCAAAAAAACCGCCCGCATCGCCGGCGATGATATATGCGGTGAACGCCCTCATTGTTCCACCGTGAGTATATCGAAGGGAGACAGCGGTATCACCGTCTCGATATACGCCTCGTCAACGCCGCGTACACGCTCCGCGTCATGTATGCCGCTGTCATCGCGGACCATGAGCTTGTACTCAGGATATTCCCGCGTGCAGTAGTCGCGCCCTATGGCAACAAGCGTCATCGCAGGCGATATCGTATTGTACACCGTAATACGCGCACGCGCACCATCGACGGAAGTGACCATCGCCATAAGCCGGCGACCGGGAATATACGATGCCTCGGAAGGATGCGCTCCTTCCGCCGCCGGCCCGCCGAAAAAGAACCCCGTACCGTACATGCGATGCGTGACCTTCTCAAGCTCATCGATATAGGCGGAAAGGTCGCCGGATGCTGTCACCGCATCGAATGATGTCGCGCCCGAAAGCGCATCGATAAGTTTCCGGTATACGCGCGTGACATTCGCCACATAGTAAACGCTCTTCATGCGGCCCTCTATCTTCACCGCATCCACGCCCGCATCGGATACGGCCTTCAGATGACGCGCCATGGCCAGGTCCTTCGAGCTCAGTATCATCGCATAGCCGTCGCCGTCGATGACGGGGAGATATTCGCCCGCGCGCGTACGCTCCTCGAGCAAACGATACTGCCATCGGCAGACATGGGAACAGTCGCCGCTATTGGCGTTGCGCGAGGTGAGATAATTGGAAACGAGACAGCGCCCCGCATAGGCGATGCACATGGCGCCGTGAACGAACACCTCGAGTTCGGCGTCCGTACCGTCGCGGACGGCGCGAATCTCATCGAGCGTAAGCTCACGCGCGAGCACGATACGCGAGGCACCGAGCGACCGCCAGCGTTCGGCGGCAAGGGCATTGGTAACGTTCGCCTGCGTGCTCACATGAATGCGCGCAGAAGGTATCGTCCGCTCGAGCGCCGTAAGCGTTCCAAGATCGGAAACGATATAGCCATCGAACGGGATATCCCGTATCTCCGAAAGAAAATCGATGAGCGCTGCGCTTTGCGCCTCGTGCAGATACGCGTTGAGCGTAAGATACACCTTACCGTGATAATGCTCATGCGCGTCGCGTACCGTTCCCGCAAGCACCTCCGCCGAAGCGCCGGCGGCCATAGCCCGAAGATTGAAGTTCGTACCGCCGATATACACCGCATCCGCGCCGTAATGGAAGGCGACCGCGCATTTCTCCGCATTCCCGGCCGGGGATACCAATTCCATCGTTCTCGGGGGGCTCTTCATGCGTTCGGCTTCCGGCAGGACCGCTTTCCGTTCCGACGGGGTCACCGCGTATCCAAGGTCGGGAAAGCGATATCGGCATTAATGGTCGATTGTATCAGATCCTCGGAATAGCGCTGGACATAGAAGAACTGGTTCCTGTTCCAGATGACATCCGACGATCTCACGATGCGGTCAAAATCGATCTGCGCGGCGCGGGAGCGCGACATCACGATAGGTCCGTTCTGATTGGTGAACTGCGCCATGGAGAATTCGGCGAGGAGCGCCGGATCGAAATACATGATGACGAATTTCGTCCTGCCGCCGTCGACATACGGCTTCATGCCCACCATGTATCGATGCCGCGTCCGCGTATCGTCGACCGAACCGAAACGCCACCCCGCGAGATTCGTATTGACCGGACGGACGATCTGGTCGAGCACATAGGTGGTGAGCGAGGTAAGCACCTTGACATCCATGACCTGCACTCTGTTCCTGCCGGTCTGATCAAGGCGCTGCTGCGCAAGCTCCTTTCTGCCTATCGTCCCTTCAAAATATTGGAAGCGCGAGCGCGCAAAGAACTCGGAAAACCCGACGGCTTCCTTGATGCCCATGACCGAAAGACGCCGACGCATATCGGCAGCATCCTCGGCCTGAAGGAGCTCGGCGATCTTCTGATCGATGAACTGCCGCATAACGACCTTGCTCCTCGTGACGAGCTCATCAAAGATATGTTCGGAATCGATGAGCGGCTGCTGCTCGAGCCAGTACAGGAATACGGGATCGGCCCCCTCCATTGACCGGAACGGGACGTTCTCGACATCAGGAAGCGCCGTGAGCCCGTTCATGAGCGCGAGACGGAATTCGATTATCTTTTTCGATATGTCATACTGCGTGCGGAACGAATCCTCCATGCGGTACCGGACATCGTCCGGGATATGGTTCATTTTCGAGAACGCATCCATGATGTTCGAATAATTCTCCGTGTAGTAGAAGTGGGAAAAACGGTAATTGATACCGGCACCCGCGGCCTTCCGGCATATGCCGAACCCTGCCAGATAATCGAAGAGCCTGGCGACAGCCTCGGCATTGTCCGCTTTCGCGAGCGCGGGGCTGAACGACAGCGTCAGATCGCTCCATTCGGCAAGGCGTTTCCTGTCCGTCATGCCGATGTTCGTTCCGGATGCATTGTTCGAAAAGCTGCCGACACCGAAGGACAAGGCCTCCTTCGCCGCATCGGGCACGGGCGTATAGGAGAACTGCATGACCGGCTTCTCGATGATGCGTACAAGCACGGGGTTGTCAGGGTCACCGTCTATCATGCTCTTCACTTCATCAAGGGAATACTCCTCTTTCTCGACACGATAATATCGGTAGTCAGGGAAGCGCCAGGCGTACTTGACGAACTTCGACGTATCATACTTCGGCTGCACCGGGGCGGGGATGAACATGTTCGCGAGCGAATTCGAGACCTCGCGCCGCGCGGCGCGTACCGCGTTCGTTGCGGGAGCATTCGTCACGGCCAAACCCGATGCGTT
>JBBTBY010000026.1 GCA_038043445.1 Spirochaetota bacterium | reverse complement strand
CCATCCCCGTCGGGGCGATGCTCGATGTCCGCGGATGGACTATTTCTGCGAACGGGGCGAGTCCCGTTGTTGAGGCTGCAGATTTCGGATTATGGGTCGTTGAAGACGCCCTTACCGACCTTTCGCTCTACAATGCCAATTACATGGCGTTCCTTACACGGGTGATGTATTTCTATTCAGCAAAGAATGGGGACACCCCGGATAACTTTTTCGGGGCATTTGTCAATGGCGCGGATATCAAGCTCAATCTGTCGAATGCGATACGCCCGGACGGGTCAGCAACGAATCTTGCAAATTTCCATTCGCTTACCGTGAATGTGACGGTCGGCACTATAGTGAACACGAATGTCGCGCTCATGGCGACGCATGACGGGTCCTCGGTGTCGTTCTATTTCAACCCCGACCCCGACAACAATGACGCCCACCCGAATGAGTACTGTTTTGTCGGAAATTTCCCGGTATCGTTCACGAACAATATCCGTTTTATGATAAACGAGGAAGTGCGCAACAAGAACTCGTCCTGTGATGCACGGTTCGGCTCCTTCATGATACGCTCGGCCGCCGATTCATCTGCAATGAGCGTATCGATCGATTCGGAGGACCAAAGTTCGAATTCCACCGATCTTCGAAGGCTGCAGTTCAATTTTGCGAACGGCATCTACGCTTCGAATGCGGGCATCAATGTGATCACCATATCGAAGCCCGACGCATGGAGCAATTACGGATGGGACACATCCAAGGTGTATGTTATTTCCGATTACATGGAAGACGGCACGCTTATTGAGACGAACACCAATGTTTCCTATGCCGACTTCACGAATACGCGCAATCGCTATATCAACCGCGGTGAATGTGTACTTCGCACGAACGGCAATGAGCTGTGGATACGCCTCGGCGCCATGATAAACGCAACGAACACGACACAACACAACACAAGAATTTCATGGTGATCGCCGATATGCACCCGGGCATCAGCAATATCGGTACATTTGCATTTTCTTCCAAGGTGGATGCGCCGCTGTTCGATCCGAAGATAACGAATCAGGGGGCGGTGAGCAATTACTCGACCTGCGGGTGGCAGCGGACAACGGGCGGGCAGAACGTGACGCTGCGCGAGCCTTCCGGCCCGGTGAGCGCGTACGGGAGCGTGAAGCCCGGGCAGATAACCATCGGTGCCGCGTATTATTCGTTCACGTATTATATCCAGGCGAAAACGAATTTCACCTCGCCGATAAAGCAGGCGGCCATCGAGATACCGTACATGTTCACCAATTGCGCGATATCCAATATCGATTCGGTGCTTCTCGGCGCGAACGAGAGCGGCAATGTGTTCGTGACGAACGGAATCCCCGGCATAAGTTCGAACTGCATTTTGATCTATTATACGAATGAAAGCGCATCGTTCAATCCCGGCGGGCTCGATGTCATCTCCTTCGAGGTATGGGGTACGCCGCTTGAGAACACCACAGGCACCAACATGCGTTCGTGGGTCGATAAAACGACGCCGACATCGCAGGCGCTCAGCAACGGGACGACGCTCACGAACGAAACGTACAAAAACCAGATCGTCAAAGTGATGCCGGCGCTCATCGTCAATCCGTGGGATTTCATGGTCATCAGCGCGGGCAATACCGCCCCCGTTTCGCTCGGCATATCGAACATAGTGCCGATGGGCTATTTCGAGGTGCGACGCGACGGCGAGGGTGTTACGGAAGAGATGCTTTCGACCACGATATGCCTCGAGGGCAATTATACCGACCTCCGCGGGCAGCTGTATCTCTACCGCGATACCAACGGACTGCGCACCAATTTCACCACCAATGAAATGCTCGTGAAAATGCTGAACATATCGACGACGTCAGCAACGAACGTTTTCAACGCGTTCACCGTGCCGGAGACGAATCAATCGATAAACCCGCTGTCGCCCACGCGCTATTGGCTGGCGATGCAGATAACCAATACCGCTTCGGCCATATACTCGGATACCGTCCGCATCCGCGTGAACGATATTACGGTGACCGGCCCCGGCCCGGGACCGACGCTCGTGGAAAATGCCGGCTCCATCACCACGGGCGATCTGCGTATATCGCGCGTCGATACGCATCAGCTCTACGTATATTACTACACCAATACCACCGAAGAGCGGGTGAAACAGGGCTCGTTCAATAACCTGCAGTTCAGGATGGTCATATCGAACAACGATCCCGATGCCACCAATTATTTCCAGGGATTTGTCCTCACCAATTCCGGAACGGCGTCGAATACCGATGTAGGGTATCTCAAGCTCTTTTACGATCAGGATAATGACGGTCTTGAGGTCGGCGCCGATCCGTCCATCATGGCCGGCTCGATAAGCGGCGGAAAGTTATACTCGCTATCCGTGTTCCCGGCGTTCGAGATCGTCAATACGACCGCAAAGACGTTTTACGGCGTATATGATACCGAGCTCAACGGCACGGTGGGAAGCACGGTGGCGCTCAAGGTGCTCGCGGCGTCCAACCTTATCTTCGGCGACCCGTACGGCGACGAGCACTCCCCCGCGGCACCCGTCATCATCGGTACGTTCCCGATGGGGAATATCCCGGCGACGAACCGGCTCATCCCCTATACCTCGCGGCCGTTCGACTACTCCCTCTACGGGCTCACCTACTCCATGATGCCGGCAAGCTTCTCCTCCAATCAGGGCGTCGTTGCCGGTTCGTTCGATATCTTCATGGATACCGAGGAAACGAACATACAGGTATTCAAGGGGGTCGATGTCAAGGTCGGGACAATAACATCCAAGGCGAATGTCTACGGCTACGCCTATCTCTATAAGGAAACGAACGGCAACGGCACATTCTCCGCCGCCGATCAGTTCATCGCGAGCAATGCAGTTGCAGCAGGCGCTGATTTTTCGATCAACTGCGATTTCACGAATGTTTCCTCCGATCAGTATACCCCCGACAGGTTCTATCTGCTATTCAGGCTCACGAATAACGTTGAAGACGCAAAAACGAACACCGTCTGGTTCCAGATGACCAATATGCGCTGCCAGGGCCCCGATCTCGGGGCGTTCACCAATCTCTATCTCCTGACCAATGCGTTCTCCCGAACTGCCCGCATCGACAACGGCCGCGTGGTGGTGAACTACATATCGAATGAACAGGTCCCGCTCAATCCGCTGCAGTCCTCGTTCAACAATCGCTATCTCAAGATAAGCCTTTCGGGCGATGATCCTGACGGCACCAACTATCTCTCGTACATCGATGTCACGACGAACCGATACGCGTCGAACCTGAGCTTTGCGCTCGGGCATATCCCGTACATCAAGCTCTTAAGCCATCCGTCGTACAACATGCTCTCGTACAATTCGTTCACCAACGGGCAGACGCGCATATCGTTCTCCGTCCCGCTCGCGGTCAGCGGCACCAATGAAACGGTACTCTACGTCGGCTATGACGTGAGCGGCAGCGAATTGGTCATCAGCAACACCTTCGGGCTTCTGCTCACCAACGGGTCGATAGGGCTCACGGACGGTATCGACGACAATTATGCGCAGTATTCGTACATCGCCGGGTCGTCAAGCGGTCCCTCGACCACGAATTATGTCACGATAAAATCGTTCCTCAACAACCCCTGGGATTTCTATATCGTCAACGGCGGCAACAATTTCGGCATACCGGCGTCGATGGCGGTGTCGAATATTTATCCCATCGCCTCTGTCGATCTCATTGCCGATGTCTTTGAGGACCTGTTCGCGCAGCGCATCACCAATGTCGATGTGCGCCTCGGCGGGTTCTGCTCGAACGTGCAGGGCGAGATCTATCTCTATCGCGAGACCAATGCGATAGACGGTTTCCAGACGAACGAGAAATTCCTCGCAAAAACGAATTTCACGAACCCGAACCTTCCCATCTCGCTGTCACTCAACGAGAACAATCTGAGCGGCGTACAGTTGAACCCGACGCGCCTGTGGGCTGCGTTACGGGTGACCAACAGCGCCGCGGCAGGGCTCTACACCAATCTGGTGAACGGGTACATCTCCATGATCCACGGCATCGGCCCGGACGGCCCCACCAACGCCATCGTTACCAATGTCCTGAAATTCACCAACAGCTATAATCCGACGATCGCGAGCAGAATGGATAATTACCGCGTGGGCGTGTATGCGGCCTCGATGGAGAGCAACAATGCACCGGCGGTACAGGCGGGATACATCAACAATATGAAGGTGCTCGTACTGAGCGATGACCCCGACGCGACGAATTTCCTCTCTACGATCGCCGTTTCGAACACCGGCACGGCGACGATGGGCGACCTCGGTGCATTGCGCGTGTTCCATGATATCGACGGCGATGGGGTGTTCAACAGCACCAATGACGCAAGCGTCGGGTTCGCGAACTTCGATGCAACAAAAAATGCGCTCGTCTCGCTCGGGACCCTGTATCCGATGACCGGGAGAACGAACACGTTCTTCGTGGGGTGCGAGATAAAATTCTCCGGCACCCCCACCGCCACCATCGGCATGCAGCTTACCAATGCCATACGTTCGCTTACCTTCGCGGACGGGCTCGGGGGGCTCTATCCGACCAATGCGACGGCAACGAATGCCGCCGGTGCATCTCCCCTGGCAGGGTCGGTATCGAATCACCGCATCACGCTCCTTGCGGCATATCCGTTCGATTTTTACCTGAAGGACGCGACGAACAACTATATGCCCGAATCGTTCGGCACGAACCAGAAGGTCGTGGCGGAATATATACGCATCTACGGCGATAACGATACGAACGATGCCGACGCCTTCACCGGCGTTGCGGTGCGCACCTTTACGTCAACAATAAGTTCGAACGTGGACGGCATCGCATACCTCTATCGCGAAAGCACGAATACATCGCTTGAATCGACGCGCTACGACGCAGGGGATATCCTGGTCGGCTGGACCAATGTCATCGCCGGGGGAAGCTTCGATATCCGCTGCACCATCGCCGACGGCACGCCCGATCAGATCAACAACTCGAACACCTTCCTCGGGGACAAATTCTATCTTGTCTTCGAGCTCACGAATACCATAGCGCTTTCGAAGAACGACCGCATCGGATTCCAGATCACCAATCTCTACTATACCGGCAGCACGAACGTCTTTGAGAACACCAACGCGCTCTTCGATTATCAGTCGAAGGTGATGCGCATCGACAGCTACAATGTCGTCGTCACCGTGATGACCAATGACTTCATCGACGCGTCGGTGTACGGATCGAGCGATAAGAACCCCTACATCGCGTTCACGCTCGCCGGGGACGACAATGATGCGACGAACTATCTCAGATACGTCGATGTGAAACGTAATGCCGCTGCACCGGACGCCAATGTCCCGACCACCGTATACCTGGCCACAAACAAGATCAGCGGGAAACTCGGCACCACGCTCGCGGCGATCGACTTCAACGATGCCGGGGTAACGCTCGACCTCGCTGACAGCCCGATAGTGCTCTCCGGGACGAATGCGGTGACGGTGTTCGTGGGTTACAATGTCGGCGCCATGATCGGGAAGCGTTTGGGGCTTGAGATAGCACCCGCAGGGGCGAATCCTGCCGCGATACGGTTCGTGGACAGGATCAATGACGGGCATACGCAGCTCGGTTTCGCCACCGGCATGACCAACGGTCCGCTCCCGTATACCAACATCATCGTCGTCGATCCTGCGGCGGAATTCTGGGACCAGTACATCTATCAGGTATATCCGCAGAGCAATGTGCAGGCGATATCCAATGTGCAGGTCGCGCTCGCAGCGTTCGATATGTACCGGGAAGCGGAAGGCGCCAATGTCGAGACGGTGTACGGCATCACGGTCACCAATCTCACGACGAACGTACCGTTCACCGGATACATCCGCATATACACCAATACGACGGCATCTTTCGATTATTCGACCGGCGTCGCCATCTCAACGAATTACTTCATCTCGAACGACAATGCCGTCGTCACCATACTGTTCCCCGCCATTACGAATTCGGTACGGCCCACCGCCGACCGCTATTTCGTCACGTTCACCCCGCTTACGTTCAATGATGCGGCACGGCCGGAACTGCGTATCGTCCGCGTTTCCGCGAGCGGCCCCAACGGCGGCATCGTCGAACGCTCCTCGCTGTTCTCGACATATCCTGTCTATCCGATCTCGCTCGACAATAATGCCGTCATCGCGAGCGTGTCATCGCTCCTCTCCACGTATGTGAAACAGGGGCAGAACGGCATCGCGGCGATGCGCATTACCATGCGCGCGAACGATAATGATGCGGTGTTCTCCGTCAACGGGTTCACGCTGGCGCTCGAGGGAAGCAATGCAACGTCGTTCGCCGCCGCCATGGCCACCAACGACATCGGCAATGTGTCCACCTATCTCGATACCGGGACATCCCCGGGATCGTTCGATGCCGCTGACAGTCTGGTGCCCGGCGGGTTCTCCATAGCAGCGGACAATAAGATACGGATACTCTTTGAAACGCCGGTCGCACTGTCGAATGTTGACCGCCCCTTCCTTATCGTATTGAAGATGCATGACAATGCGACGATACGCGACCGTTTCCGGCTCGTTCTGCGGAGATCCGAACAGACGGGCCTCGCGGCGCTCAATATCCAGGGTCAGCAGTATGCGCTCACCCTGAACGATTACTCACCGGATGCGACGAGCGAAACGACGATATTGCCGGGCATCGTCATGGAAGCGAACGCGATAAGCGCTGCGACGAAAACGCTCTTCAACCCGGAACGCGGAGAACGTTTCATCGTCTACCTGAGGGAGGATACACGCAGCGAGGACCTGCCGCGCTATAAGCTGCATATCTATACCGCCATGGGGCATAAGATCGGCGATTATGCGTTCACCGCGGAGTTCAAGAGCGCCGAATGGAACGGGACCATGGGCGGGGTGAAGGCGCCCTCGGGGCTCTATCTGGGCATCATCACCGGACCCAATGGATACAATAAGAAAGTCAAAGTGATAGTGAAGAAATAGGTATGGAAACGATGCGATACAACGGAACATTGCGGATGGCGTTCGGCGCCTTGTTCGCTGCGCTGACAGCCGCTCAGCCGCTCGCCGCTTCGCCGGATCTCCTTGTGTACGACAGCGCGCCGATGGTCATCGGTACGGGCAAGTGCTACGACATCCTCGATCAGCATGTCCCGCTGTCCCGGACATACAGCAGCGTATTCGGCACACGCGATAAGTCCGAGATATTCTTTCACCATCAGGGCATTGTCGAGGATATCGCCGCAGAGAACCTGCTCTTCTGGCTCAAGGCCGATTTCCTCCGCGGCATGCGCTTCGGTGCGTATGCGACGTACCTGGGCTACGGCGGTTTCGGCGTACGCAATGAGCGCGCCGAGGTCATACAGAATTTCACCCCGAGCGACATACTGGTCGGCATCCCCGTCATGTTCAGCTCGCATGGGCTCAACCTCTACAGCGACCCGACGAACCGCAACGGGTTCTTTGAATTCCTCAATATGTTCACCGGCGGCGTCAACCTCAATTATTATCAATCGACGATAGACGATGTCACCGCGCGGACGTTCTTCGCCGATGTGAACATGACGTTGCGTTTCAAGGCACCCTACCTCGGTATGCCCGAACAGCTCATCACCGAGGCGGACGTGGAAGCGGAGCGTGCGGTGCAGGCGGCGCTGCTCGAGGACGAGATACGCGCGAAGAACCGCGGCATCAAAGAAAGCAAGACGCTCAAGGCCGAGACTATCACCGCGAAGGAAGCGGAATATCAGAACGTGCGCCAGGCAGGGCTTACGGACCTGAACGACCGGTACGCGAAGCGGAAAGCGGACGTGAAGAACGTCTATGCGACGCGGGCAAAGCTCTATGAGTTCACGCGCGACCAGAAACGCGAGATCGATGCGGTCTATGTGAGCAGCTTCCTCTCGAACGTGACCGCCGAGATAGCATCGCTCATAGGCATCGCGAGCAATACCGTGCGGGAGAACGGCGAGGCGCTGGCGAAGATAACCGCGAGCGATATCGAGAACAACAGCGTCGATATCGATTTCTACCGGAAAAAACTGGAGAAATATTCGAAGAACACGGAGCTCCTCGGCAAGGTCGATCAGCTGATAGTGCAGTACGAGAATTTCCTCGCGAACAAGGACGCCGGCATTCCGCCGGTGGATGCAACTGGCGTAAAGGTGGAATCGTACGAGCTCGGCGAGAAGGAGAACTGGAACACGGTCGCGCAGAAATTCTACGGCTCGGCCGATCTCGTCAAGTACCTCATCGCGTTCAATGCCCTGAAGAACCCCGAGCGGGTGAAGAAGGGTGATGCGATAAAAGTGCCCGACAGCGCGCATCTTGCAGCGCTCAGGGAGCGCGAGCTGAAAGTGCGCGAAATGGAAGAGAAGATGCGCGGGTACCGGGAATACCGTGTTGAGACGAACGAGACATATCAGTCCATCGCGCGGAAGATGTACGGCACCGAAGAGAAGTCGAGGATCATCGTCAGCTATAATAATCTGAAGCCGGACGCGAAGGCGGAGGCGGGACAGTTCCTGAAACTGCCGCTTGAGAACGTCACCGAACAGAAGCGTGAGCGTGTGCGGATGTTCTCCGAGAACGTATCGCGTGCCATGGGGAATTTCGGTAAATACCAGATGCCGCCGGTAGAACGCCTCCTGTTCGACAAGGTGATCAAATCGCTCGCGAAACGGGTGGCGCTGTTCGATTATCGCGATCAGATAGCGGTCGAAACGGCCGGCAAACAGATAGAGCTCAAGAACATTTTTGCGCAGCAGGTGAGCGCGCTCGCCGCGCGGGAGACGGATGTGCTCCGCGAGCTGAAGAAGATAAGCCTCAAAAAGGAATTGGACCTCATGACCGCGGCCGATGCGGGGAGCTTAAGCGACAGACTGCGCGAATACAAAAGCAAGGAACGCGTGATATTCGGCGACCTTCTGCTCGGCATCTATCGGGCCAAGCGCGAGGTCATCGAGCAGCTCAAGACGGAGACCGAAGGGAAGGGGAAACGGCAGATAGCCGATATCGAAACGCTCTATGCGAAAAAGAACGAGCTCGCCCTTGAGGACATCGTTATCGCGCGGTCGGTCGTCGGCGATAATAAGCAGAAGCTCGCCCAGCTCGACGACGTGTACGCTGCGGAGGTCGAGAAGAGCGCACTTGACAAGGCGGACGAGGTCGCGCTCGCGAAAAAGAAAACGGCCGACAAAATGAAGGACTATGAGTGGCAGAAGCTCGTGACGGAGATGATCTATCTCAGCACCGACGAACAAAAGGACACGCTCGCCTTCGGCGTGTACGGAAGGAATATCGGATTGCCCTACAATTACGGCGGGATAAGCGATCCCCTCCCGATATCGTTCGGCGCCGATGTGAACTACAATCTCATCAATGTGGAGAACAATCTCCTCTATCTTTATCTCCATTACGGATACTCGCCGTTCGAGAACAGCAGCATCGGGTTCGGGAGCATGTACCGCATATTCGACTTCTTTGAAGTACGCGCCGGCGCCTATCTCGACAATATCGGCAGCGTGAACGCGATGCTCAACGTCGGTGCCGGGCTCGCAGTGATGTTCGATATCGGCCTCATGAACTGCCGTATCGATGCCGCGGCGAAATATGAGGAAGTGTTCGGGCTAAGCTATACCCTTTCCCTGAACGTCATCTTCTAGTCATGCCGTGTACGCTGCGTTCATTTGACCGTACGCGGCCGTTCGCATATACTCTTCTTTGCCCATGAAGCTGCTTCAGATCATCGCCGCCGTAAGCGCAGGACTGCCCTGCATATTCCTCGGGATACGGCTCATCCTCGTCTGGAAAGACCCCCTGCGCTACGAACAAGGGCGATGGGTGCGCCTCGGTGTCGGCATACTCGTCATGGAATTCATCGTCGTGCATTCCGGCGTCATGATGGCCGGTTTTCTCCAGGATAAAAAGGATATGGCATCGGTCGTTCCCGCTGTCGGATTGATGGTCCTTTTCTACGGGATCTTCGCTGTCGCGTTCAGCATCGCGTTCAAAAGCCGCGGGCTTCTCATCTCGTTCGGCTCCATCATCGTCGGACGCGTTATCGCGTTCACCATAGGACAAAGCGCGTCCATTCCCATCGTCATGGCGCAGTCGATAATAAGCATCGTGCTCTATCTTGGCGCGGTGGCCGTCTCGATCATCGGCTTGCCGCGGCTCGGCATAACCGAGCCCGTTGCGCGCGATCTCATGAAGGGAAGCGGGGGCGGACTCTGGATCGAGCAGCCGCATCGCGCCATAGGTGCCGCAGCCTTCTATTTCATCGCACTGGGCCTGGCCGAGATGCTTTTCCTCTCATGGTTCGATGTGCGAATGCTTGCGAAGGTATTCACGCCGGGCTGAACACTCGCAATTTAACCAACCCCGCTATATACTGTTTTCCCTGATAAAGGCAGGCTCACGTCATGGACAAATACGTCATTCACGGCGGCACGGCGCTCAAAGGCTCGGTCGCCATATCCGGTTCGAAGAACGCATCGCTCCCGCTCATGGTCGCATCGCTTCTCACTGAAGAAGATGTTACGCTCCGCAATGTGCCCAACCTCCTCGATGTGCTCGTGCTCGCGAAGCTCCTTGAGAAACTCGGCAAGGATATCGATCTCAAGCACGACGTCATGCATATTCGCCAGAAGAACGTGAAGAAGATAGAAGCGCCGTATGAGCTCGTGAAGAAGATGCGCGCATCCGTCATCGTGCTCGGCCCCCTCCTCGCGCGGTATAAACATTGCCGCGTTTCGCTCCCCGGCGGCTGCGCGTTCGGCCCGAGGCCCATCGATCTTCACATCAAAGGGCTTGAAGCGCTCGGCGCGAAGATAGCCATCGATCACGGCTACATCGATGCGAAAGCGAAATCGCTCACGGGAAAACGCATAGTCCTTGCCGGGAAATTCGGTTCATCCGTGCTCGCCACCGACAATGTCATGATGGCGGCCACCCTCGCGCGCGGGACAACGGTCATCGAAAGCGCGGCGATGGAACCCGAATGCGTGGACCTTGCGAACATGCTCATCAGCATGGGCGCAGATATCACCGGAGCGGGTACGCCGGTCATAACGGTAAAGGGCATGAAGGAACTTCACGGTACGGAATATGAGGTCATACCCGACCGCATCGAAACGGGGACATTCCTCACGGCGGCGCTTGCAACACGCGGAAGCATCGCACTCACGAATTGCAATCCGGAACACTGCATGAGCGCTATCGATACGCTTATCAGCATCGGCGCCACCGTGAAAATGGGGCCGCGCGAGATTGAGATAAAAGCGAAGCGTACGCTCAAACCCTTCGCGATAGAAACGATGCCGTATCCGATGTTCCCCACCGACCTGCAGGCGCAGTTCATAACGCTCGGATCGACGATCAACGGCATCAGTTCGCTCACCGAGCGCGTATACCCCGACCGCTTCATGCATGTGCCCGAACTTTCCCGCATGGGTGCGCGCATCGCCGTCGAGGGGAGCACCGCCATCATCCACGGCGGGGGGAAGCTTATCGGCTGCGATGTACAGGCCTCCGATCTCCGCGCGGGTGCGGGCCTTGTCGTCGCGGGGCTCGCCGCCGGCAATACCACGACCGTACACCGCATCTATCACATCGACAGGGGCTATGAGGGATTCGAGGCGAAGCTCACTTCGCTCGGTGCGCACATCAAGCGCGAAAAAGATACGATACTGTAGCGGACGCTATTCCGTGAGTTTTTCCACGATGCCGCCGCGCTTCAGGTGATCGCGATAATTCCCGCCGCCGTCGACGATGACCCGTTTGAGATAATCGATGTTCTTCTTGATATTGTATTGATAGAGATCGCGGTCAAGGTCCCATCGGTTCTTGAAATGTGCCGCAAGATGCTTCGCAACATCGCCGAGATCGTCCCTGACCCGTTTCTTCACCACGGTGTGATAGAAATGATCGGTCTTCTCGATCAGGTCCTGTTCCGAAGCGTACATCGGTTTTCCCGAATCGACCGATTCCTTGTACAGGAGGAGGAGCTTTTCGAGATAAAGCCGATCGGCGACCTGCGCGATGAGGTCCGCGGTGGCGACGATACGCGCGGCACGTTCTATCCCCGGCGTACGGAATTTCAGCTGTGAGGGGACTATCGAGAGTTTCGTCAGCGCGACCATTATCTCGCAATCGTTCACGGCAGCCTGCGGCAATCCCTTTGTGGCGAGGTATTCGTGGACGTTGGCCACACTTCTGAGCTCATGCTTCGCCCCGTATTTCGCCCCCGTACCCTCGGCGTCATCCACTGTCTGCAGATACCCCGAGTCGTGGAGGAGCGAGGCGATGAGCGCGCGGAGCATTTCCGATTCGCCCAGTCCCGCGCCGTTCACCTGAGCGCCGTGCGCAATGCGTGCGGTGGCGAGGAACACGCTTAAGGTATGATCGATGTCGTGATACGGCGTATTGCTCGGCTTGAAGGCGCCGAATTCGCCCTTGAACATCTTCTGCACATCGCGGAATATGCTCGTCATGACCGTGATGAGCGTCGCCATGCCCATGCGGCTCAATATCTCCGACACCTCTATGAGCACCGCATTCGGGTCGGTTATGAACATGATGCTGTCGGTCGGGTCTCTTTTTTCAAGCATGGTATCACCGTATCTCTTTCAATAATTATCGGTGTATCCGTGATGATTATTGAACGTCGGTACTATGCCGAAAGGGTCCACGCTTTGGATAGCCGGCGTCAAATTCGAAGCGCTATGATACGGCAGGGATCCGTCGTCTAGCGCATGAGCGCGAGGAGTACCGCCATCTGCGCATGCATCCGGTTCTCCGCTTCGTCGAATACGACGGAGTTCGGCCCATCGATGACGTCGGCAGCCACTTCCTCGCCGCGATGCGCCGGGAGACAGTGCAGGAAGATATGGTCCGGCTTGGCGAGCGACATGAGCGAGGCGTTTATCTGATATTTCTTGAACGCGTTGATGCGTTTCTTGTATTCCTTCTCCTGCCCCATCGATGTCCACACGTCGGTATACACGACGTCCGCATCCCGTACGCCATCGCGCGGATCGATATGGTATTTCACGGACGGCGTGCGTACGCGTACGGCGGCAGGCATCTCATACCCCTTGGGCGATGATACCGTGCATGTGACACCGAGCGTTTCGCAGGCAAGCGCGAGCGACGCGGCTACATTGTTGCCGTCGCCGACATAGGCTATCTTCACATCGAGCGTCTTCTTATGCTCGAGCACCGTCATGAGGTCGGCGAGTATCTGGCACGGATGTTCGTCATCGGTAAGTCCGTTGATGACGGGGATGGAGGCATGCTTCGCAAGGAGCTCGACGTCATGATGCGCGAACGTCCGTATCATGATGCCGTCGATGAAGCGCGAAAGCACCCGCGCGGTATCCTCGACGGATTCGCCGCGCCCGAGCTGTATGTCGTTCTGCGAGAGGAATATCGCATGGCCGCCGAGCTTGTGCATGCCGACCTCGAACGATACCCGCGTCCGCGTGGAGCTTTTCGAGAATATCATCCCGAGCACCTTGCCGGCGAGCGGTTTTCCCCAGACACGGCGCTTCAACTTCATACCGAGCGCAAGGAGCCCGTTGAGCTCATTGCGCGAAAGATCGGCAATGGAAACGAGGTCTTTCTTCGAGAGATGTATCATGGTCTTCTCCGTAGCGTGTGCTAGTACTGTTTGAATATGCCGTCGATGACGGCGAGCGCGTGCGCGATCTCGCGTTCGCCGATGATGAGCGGCGGAATGAGGCGGAGCGTCCTGTCCGCGATGGCGTTGACGATGAGGCCCTCGCCGAAACATTTCATCTTCACCGCATCAGCGGAGATGGAAAGTTCCACGCCGATCATGAGCCCCTGTCCCCGTATCTCTTTTATGAAATGATATTTTTTTGCGCGTTGCGCGAACTCGCCGCGCAGCGTTTCACCGGCGGCGCGCACCCGTGCGAGGAATTTCTCATCGGCTACGATATCGAACACGGCATTCCCGACGGAAACGGCAAGGGGATTGCCGCCGAACGTCGAGGCATGCGACCCCGGCGTGAACACATCCGAGAATGCGCTTGCTGCGTGCATAGCGCCGATGGGAAAGCCGTTGGCAAGCCCCTTCGCGAGCGTAAATACGTCCGGTTTTTCGGGAAACCGTTCATAGCCGAAGAGCGTACCCGTCCGCCCCATGCCGGTTTGCACTTCATCGATGATCATAAGCGCATTGAATTTTTTCGTGAGCGACCGGACGAGGCGATAATACTCCTCGCTCACCGGGTACACGCCCGCTTCGCCCTGCACCACTTCGATGAACACGGCCGCGGTATGCTCGTTCATCTGCGCGGTAAGCGCGGCCATGTCATTGTACGGAACATAGGATATGTTCGAAAGCGCGGGATAATCCTTTCGATATTTTTCCTGACCGGTCAGATTGAGCGACCCGATGGTGCGTCCATGGAACGAATTGATCATGGCGATGACGCCCGTCTTTTCCGGCGATATGCCTTTGCCCCGTTTGACGGCGAGCTTCAACGCCGCCTCGTTCGCTTCGGTGCCGGAATTGCAGAAGAACGTTTTCCCGCCGAGCCCGTGTTTGGCGATCTTTTCCCCGAGCGATATCTGCGCGGGTATCTCGAAAAGGTTGGATGTATGCCACACGCCGTGCGCCGCTTTGGTGAGCGCCTTCACCGCGGCGGGATGCTGATGGCCGAGTATGGTCACGGCGATGCCGGAAAGGAAATCGAGATAGCGCTTCCCGTCGCTGCCGGTAAGGTATGCGCCTTTCCCGTCGGTGAAGTGCATCGGCATGCGGTTATAGGTGTGCATGAGATACTGTTGACTGTCTGAATAATCGCCCATACTTTTTGTCCCTTTCCGGGATCTCCTCATGAAAAGCGCTGGCCTATCACACCCCCGCTGCTCAGCATATGTTCGCGCACTTGCTGTGCGCTCACTGACACCAAGCGGCAAAGCCGCTATGGGGGAAAAGCGTTATTCTAGCAGAGCAGGGTAAAAAATGCAATAATCGAATGCGAATTTTCATTGTAATGGCCGGCTTGCAACATCGTTTCCATTGTGGTATAGTCACCTCATGAAACGCGGATGCCTCACGATCATCATCGTCCTTCTCGCCGTCATTATCGCCGTATTCGTGGCGCTTAACCCCGCCGTACTCGATATCAGCACGGTCATGGGGTTCGGTGTTGAGCAATACGCCAATAATGTCGCCCATTTCCACCGCGATAAATACATACGCACCTTGAGGGAAATGCCTGCGTACCGTTCCATCATGCCCCTCGTGAAAGCGGACACCGCATCGATGTTCACGCTCCCCGAGCGCGTCATACTGCTCAGGGGATTCACGCCGCGCGGAAGCGTGACGTGGGTGGCGGCCAAGGCATACCGAGGCAAGCGCGAAGTGAACTTCTACCTTATGATACCTGAGCCGCTTGCCGCTGTCGGCGGTGATGCGACGAACACCTGCTTCGAGCCCGTACCCGCATCCTATTTCGTCACGATACGCACGCTCTATGCGCGCGAGTATCGCAGCATGGTACGCGACCGCGTTGCGGTGACCGAGCCGACCGACAATATCGAGGAGCAGAAGCTCCGTGAGGATCGCACCTTTGCCGAGGTGACCAATATCGGTGTAAAGGCGGTCTTCATCAAGCGCGCCGATATGCCGCTCGTGCGCCGCATCCATGAATTCTATCTCGGCAGGAAGAACGAAGCGATACGGCTCCTGCAGCTCGATGATTCATTCACCCTTATGACGAATTTCTAGCGCATGTCCTCCGCTCTGACGCCGGGGAGTACGCGACCATGGCAGCACTGAAAGGATCGACCGCCGGGCTGCGCGCTATCGCTGTCTTCGAAGCGACAAAGGGCCTCTTGGTCATCATCGCCGGAACGGGATTGTTCCGCCTGGCCGGCGGCGATGTGCAGGGAAGTATCCATGAGCTCCTTTCCGCGTTCCATCTCAATCCCGCGCGCCATCACCCGAACATTTTTCTCGATGCGCTTACGCACCTCAATCGTGCGAACCTGCGGGCTATCGCCGCGAGCGCGCTCATCTATGCGGTGTTGAAGCTCATCGAGGCGTACGGATTATGGCGCGAGCGCATGTGGGCGCAATGGCTTGCGGCGGCATCGGTGTCGCTGTTCATACCGATCGAGATCTATGAGCTCTCGGAACATGTTACGATGGCGCGTCTCGTCATTTTTGCCGCCAATGTGACGCTTGCCGTGTTCCTGCTCTACCGGATAATCGTACAGTCGTATCAGGCTCACATCGAACGGATGAAAGGGCGATAGCGATGAAATTCATCGGGGTGGTCCGCGACTTTTTCCTTATTCCGGAACGTACCCGGCACGCAGCGTTCGCCGTTCTCAAGTATATCGGACCGGGGCTTTTGGTCACGGTCGGCTTCATCGATCCGGGCAACTGGGCTGCGAACGTGGCGGCCGGTTCGCAGTACGGATATACCCTCCTCTGGATGGTCACGCTTTCGACGCTCATGCTGATACTCCTCCAGCATAACGCGGCGCATCTGGGTATCGCGACGGGGCTCTGTCTCTCGGAAGTGGCGACAAAACATCTCCCTCCGGTCGTTTCTCGGACGATCCTCGGGAGTGCCGTGCTCGCATCCATTTCAACGGCGTTGGCGGAAGTGCTCGGCGGTGCCATCGCATTGCAGATGCTTTTTCATCTCCCGCTCAAGATCGGGGCCGTGCTCACCGCCGGGCTCATACTTGTGTTCATCTTCACGAGTTCATATAAGCGCATCGAACGCGTCATCATCGGTTTCGTATCGCTCATCGGCTTCTCATTCCTCATCGAGATAATCTTCGTGCGCCCGGACTGGCATGCGGCAGCGGTCGGATGGGTACTGCCGCAGATCCCCTTAGGGTCCATCGCCATCATCATGAGCGTGCTCGGCGCTGTGGTCATGCCGCACAATATCTTCCTTCATTCTGAGATAATACAGAGCCGCGAATGGCATACCAAAGGGAAAAAGACGATACAGCACCGGCTCAGGTTCGAATTCACCGATACGCTTTTCTCGATGCTGGTCGGGTTCTGCATCAACAGCGCGATGATAATCGTCGCGGCGGGTGTTTTCTTCAAGAACCATATCGTCGTCACCGAGCTTGCGCAGGCGAAGGCGATGCTCGAACCCATGCTCGGCCCCGCTGCCGCCATCATCTTCGCCATCGCGCTCCTTTTCGCCGGCGTCGCATCGAGCATCACGGCCGGCATGGCGGGCGGGAGCATTTTCGCCGGGATATTCGGCGAGCCGTACGACATCAAGGACAAGCATTCGCGTGTCGGCGTCCTCGCGACCATCATCGGTGCGCTTATCGTCATATTCTTCATCGGCGACCCCTTCCGCGGTCTCGTCGTCTCGCAGATAGTACTCAGCGTACAGCTCCCCTACACGATATTCCTCCTCATCGCGCTCACCTCGTCCCGCAAGGTGATGGGCGTGTACGCGAACCGTCTCTCAACGAAAATCATGCTCGGCGCAGTGGCGTCCGTCGTTACGGTGCTGAACGTGCTTTTGCTTATCGATATCATTCGGTCGTTCACCGTACATTGAGAATTTTCTGCGCTCCAGCAGGAGGGGTCACGTGACCCCTCCTGCTGGATAAAAAAGCCCGCCTTGCAACCGTGCCCCCGTGTGATATAGTCGCATCATGTTCATTCACCAAAAGATCCACCTGCATCGACGATGCATTCCGATCATCGCGCTTGCAGTGCTGACCACCGTGTCATGTATCCCGTCACGCGATTATCTCATGGAGAACGCACCGCAGATATCCGTCGCATCGTTCGTGATACGTTCCGTTGCCGGGACGGCAATGACGGCCGACCTCATGCTATCCATCAACAACCGCTACGATGTGGAAGTACCGCTCACCACGCTCACTGCCGATGTGAGCGACGGGTCCGGAGCGCTCCTCGTCTCGGCGAACGTCACGACGAACACGTTCATCGGAGCGCTTTCGACCACGCTCATTCCCGTCTCGGCGCTGCTCGATATGTCGCGCATCGCGAACGCGACAGCGAGCGCGGTCTCGCAGGGGAAGATGCTCCTCACCGTCCGCGGGAGCGCGCTCATCGGCAAGGGCAAACGGGCGCAGGCGCTTCCGTTCGAACACACGATCACCGTCATCATACCGCGTGTCGGGATCTCCAAGCTCGGCATCGGCGAGATCAATCCCATCGCCGGGCGCGTGAACCTTGCCGCACGCCTCACCGTCGAGAACGACCCGGCCGCGGGAACGCTCGTCGCCATAACCTATACCTGTACGCTCAACGGGACATTGATCTCAAGCGCGTCCCTGTCCAATGTCTCACCGAAAGAAGAACGCTCCGAATTCGATCTGTCGCTCCCGGTATATATGCGCGTAGCGACCGATGCGTTCTCCGCTGTCGTATCACGCAAAAGCGTCGCCTATGTCATCGATGCTGTTTTCATCTATAGGACAGCAGAGGGGGAACAGGCGGTGCCCTATCGCTTTGCCGGTTCCCTCGGAGGAAAGTGATATGCAGGATACAAAGATGCTCAGGGTAGCGATCGTCGGTGCGAGCGGGCATTGCCACTATGTCAAGAGCGTGTCCCCGGAGAACGCCGCGCGCATGCGCGTGTCGGCACTCATCGCAGATGGGGCGGATGCGGAACGCTTGGCGAAGTCCTACCCCGACGCGAAACGGTATCCATCGATGGGGGAATGTCTTTCGTGTGAGCGTATCGATATCGCCGTCGTCAATCCGGAATTCTCGCATATCGCCGGAACAGCCATGACATGCGTCCGCGAGCACATCCCGGTGTTCCTGGAGAAACCATTCGCCCTCGAATGGGACGATCTCGTATCACTGTTCGAGCTGTCGAAGCGTGAACACACGCCGATATATCCCATGTTCGACATGCGCTTCAGCAATGCATACTTCACCGCGCGTGAACGTGTACGTACGGGCGCCGTCGGAACGCCGATACTCATAGGGGCGCAGAAATCGTATAAGCTCGGTGAGCGCGCGGCGTTCTACCGCGAGCGAGCGTCCTACGGCGGTACGATACCGTGGGTGGCGATACATGCCGTCGACTTCGTGCGATATGTCGCCGGTGTGAACTATGCATCCGTCACGGCCCGCCACACGACGGTTGGCAATGCCGGACACGGGGCGCTTGAGAGCGCCGCCGTCATGCAGTTCACCACCGATGAAGGGGCGTTCGTCACGATAACGGCGGATTATCTGCGCCCGAAGGATGCGCCGTCGCACGGCGACGACCGCCTGCGCATTGCGGGCACGAAGGGTGTTCTCGAGATACGCGGCGAAAAGCTCTATTGTATCGATACGGCCGGCGAACGCGAAATAGCATTACAGTCGCCGCCGCGGGAGATATTCGACGATGTCATCGCAATGGCCGAGGGGAAGCGGGATACGACAGCATCCGCGGCCGACGGATTCTACGCGACGGCGATAGCGCTTCGGGCGCGAGAAAGCGCCGATGCGATGAGCACCATCGATCTCACCGACGCGAAGGGATTCCTGCGCTGATCGTTGTTAGCGGGAAGCATTGCGCTGCAGGTCGACCGCCTGGCGCGCATAGTTCTGGATGAAACGGTCGATCGCCACTATGCTCGCTTTATTCTTGTCGCTCAGGAAGAGATTGCCGCCGCCGGAGAAGAACGTTGTCGCGTTCCCGCTCAACTTTATCTTCGATACTGACGTGCCCGAGGGCGATGCGAGTATGCTTACATCGAACTCGATAGCGAGCGTTTCCGTTGTTGTCGAGCGCCCGCGGCTGTCCGTGTTCCTCGTATACGTGGTCGTCACCGATAGCGGGCGTACGGTGATGATATACCGCACCTCTTTTACTGACGTGAGCTTTGATATTTCGGCTTCGGCATTGAAGGTGTTGTTCGTGAACGCGTCGGATGTCTCAATGCTTGCGGGGGATATGATGAATTCCCGGTCATAGCAGGTCTTTTCGCTCACGGTCTTGGTGAGCAGCCTCCATTCGCCGTTGACGACGAGATAATTGCGGAGCTGATCGGCGGCGAGTATCGCTTTCAGATTATCGGTAGCCGGCACAACGGCGATGACGGTACCGCGGGCGAGAAAGCCGCTGTCATCGACGGTAAGACGCGGCGGCGTAACGCAGCCGAACACCGCGAGGAGAACGAGGATGAGAGCGCCGTATCGTGTCATCGGGCGGCTCACTTTCGCACCAACTGATACGAACGGTTCGTATCATTGTACGCGATAAAGCTTGGGATGGCGATGATGAGATTGAACACACCCAAACCGGCGGTAAAGCCGCCAAGGAGAAGAATGTTGTTCTCATTCGCGTCATTGTTCGGCGACTGCGTTCGTATCCCGTAGTAGACCCCGAGGCCGATGGCCGTCAAAGCGAACGCCATGGCGGAATAGACGAAACCGCCGGTCATCCATCCGTAGGAATCGACACGGTCCGAATGAAAAAGGTTGAGCGTTACCGCGTCGCGCGTGAGGAAAGCGTCGGCGGAAAGCGTTTCCGGCAGGACGAGCTTTGCCGCTGTCTTCGTATCGGGCGTATCGAACATCAGCTTTCCCGCTGTCGTTTTCGTCGGCATCTCGAAATCGAGATCAAGATTGACGGACAACCGCTTCTTTATCTCCGAGAGCACCGACGGGAATTGCGTCCTGAAATCGGTGAAGGAGAATGTTTTCTCCGCAATGAGGTCGCCGAGCCTGCCCCCGAGGAGGCGGTACGAGTATTCATACGTGTCGCCCCGTATCAATGTCTGTACGAAAAGCATATCCAGTGCATATGCCTTCCCGAACGCTTTCGCCGTTTCGCTTTCGGAAGCCGTACGCGGCAAAGCGCCGATGTTCGTGAGCATATAACCGCTATCGACAAGGCGCGAGAATATGCGCTCGTTCAACTGCTCGATCTGCGCTTCGGAGAACCCTTCCGTCCGCTCGATGGAAGTATAGCCGATCGTTCGCGCTGATAGTACGGAGGCCGCGAGTATTGCGAAAAGGAAGTGTATCCTCATTGCCGTATCCTCACTATCGTTATCATCGTTCAATCGATCATGCTTTCTGCTGCACCGAGCGCGGCGAGATTGGTATTGACGAGATACATCTTTCCGAATGCGTCTGAAACCGGCCATTTCATCATGACGTATGCAAGCGTGAATTCTTTCGTCTTCGTCAGGGCGGCATTCGCTGTCGATATGCGTCCTATCTCATACCCGCCTGCGCTCATTATCATATATAAAGGGGATGCATACGGCGACCAGCCGATGGAAACGGAATTCGTTATCGATCCGATGAGGGCCGGCGCTGCGCCGGATCGCACATCGAGCATATACGCGAGAAAATTCGCACTGTTCGTCTGCGTGATGATGAGGAGTTTATCGCCGTCCGGTGACGGGCCGATGGAAAATACGGGGTTCGGCGGTGCTGAAAACTCAAGCACCATCGTCGCTATTGTTGCCGTCGTTTTCGCGGCAAGGTCGTATTTTTTTATCGTATAGGTATTGGTATACGGACCGCTCCCGACCATGTTCGTGGAATAGTAAAAAGCGGCTTTGCCGGCAAGCGGAACGCTCACGTTTATATTGCTGCCTATCAGGTCGCGCTTTGTGGCATAGTAGGGATTGATGACGATGGTCTCGGAGTTGACACCGGTAATCTCTTTTATAATGAGATCGCCGTTCGGGCATGGGTACACAAGGTTCGGAGTGGAAGCAGCACTGCCGGCGAGGATCAATTCCTCACCGGTACCATCTATATTGTAGCGATACAGATCGATATATCCAGCCGCGGTTTTTTGTGCAAGTGTATAAAAATATCTTTCGTCCTTTGATACTTGTACATTAAGGCTGATGAATTCATATCCGTTGGTAGTAAGAACCCCTTTCACATTATTGCCGGTCGCCAAGTCCCAGCGATATACGTTCGAAAAAGTGGACATGAAAATGTATTGGCCTCGCCCATATTTCATAAGCGATGTCCCGTTCGGGGCGAACGGATTGTCGGTACGCAGGCATGAAATGCCGACGAGGGCCAGCGCGAGCATTACGATGAACATACATCGTTTCATAGACAACCCCCTATTTCGCCAGGCGTATGGTAACGCCGACGCTTACTTGGAACAGGAACGGCACCGCCCCGGCGGTCATTGCCGAGATATTCATTATCGTCCTGAATTCAACGGGGAAGGCGAGATTCTCGTTCACGTAGAATGAATAGCCGGTAAAGACGGCGGCGCCGAAATCGTGGCCGATGGATTCGGGAGGCAATGGCGATGTCATGGTTGCATCGCCGGTATTCCCCAGAAGCGTGTACATGAGCATGGGCCCGAAACCGAAATAGTAACTCTTGCCGAAATGGAATTTGAGATCGATGCCGTAGTGAATGCCTATCTCGAAGAGATACGCCCCGGCGGTGTATCGATCGACGGGGAGGAAATAGCGATCGCCGGCAAAGAGACCATAGGCTTCCAATCCGAACGCTCCCGCCTCGGTGCCGAAGGTCGCTTCCGCGGTGAAGCCGCACCCGTATGCCGCACCGACCCATACGCCGCGCGCACCGGCGAGATTGAGCCCGAACGAAAGGGGCATCTTCGCCCCGATACCGAACCCGGCATGCAGCATGGTCGAAAGGGCGCAAAGAATGACGATGATTGAAGCGCGAATTCGCATGACATTCCCCGTTCGTACCGGCAGTGCAACATCGCTGCCGTGATCGATGATTCATTATACGATATCAGCAGGGTCCGGTCAAGTGAATGTGCAAGCCCAAAAGATCACGTAAGGAGCGTCACGGAGAAAAGGTTGAGAAAACAAAAATGACTTGATCTTTTTTACCCGAAAGGCAATGTCTGCTCTGCATTATCCTCCATGTATTTTCATCGCATTCTCTTATGTTCTCTGTGCCCTCAGTGGTTTTCTTTTCTTACGTGTTAATTCGGGGCTCTTTGTGCAAGCACATGTGCATCGATATCGAAGTGCCGTCGCCTTGCCAAAACAGCTTACTTGGATATAATACGCAGACATTATCAGCATGCACTCGGAGCGCTCATGTTCGCAGAAAAACAGAAGATACATTTCATCGGCATCGGCGGCATCGGCATGAGCGGCATTGCACGCATACTCCTTTCGATGGGATACAAAGTGAGCGGGAGCGACCTCCATCGCGGCGACGTGAGCGATGCGCTCGCGCGAAAAGGCGCGCATGTCTTCGAAGGCCACGCACGGGCGAACGTCATGCCCGATGTGGCGCTCGTCGTCACCTCCTCGGCGATACGCCCCGACAATCCCGAGATAGCGGAAGCGAGAAAACGGGGCATCGTGATAATACACCGCTCGGAAATGCTCGCCGAATTGATGCGCCTTCGCTACGGCATTGCCATTTCCGGCACGCACGGCAAGACCACGACGACATCGCTCGTAAGCCATCTCCTCACCGACGCGGGACTGAAGCCCACCTCGGTCATCGGCGGGAAATATTTCAATATCAATTCCAATGCGAATTTCGGCACCGGCAGATATCTCGTCTGCGAGGCGGATGAGAGCGACGGCTCCTTCCTGCGCCTCTCGCCGGTCATCGCGGTGGTGACCAATATCGATAATGACCACCTCGACCATTACAAGACCGAAACGGCGCTCGCCGCCGCGTTCACCGAATTCGTCAATTCCGTGCCGTTCTACGGCTCGGCGTTCCTCTGCTTCGAGGACAAGGCCGTCAGGAAAATGGCGGCGCATGTCAATAAGCGTTATTACCGCTACGGCTTCGACAAGGAATTCGATATTGCCGCGACGAAGATACGCCGTTCGGGCGCAGGCTGCGAATTCTCCGTAACGCTCTTCGGAAAGGACATCGGTGAATTTCACATCCCGCTCTTCGGCGACCATAATATACTCAACACGCTTGCCGCCATCGGTGTTGCTTCCTCGCTCAAGGTGAAGCCGGACCGCATACGCAGATCGCTTACGGGCTTCGCCGGTGTCGGACGGCGGCTTAATCTGGTGCATGACGGTGATATCCGCGTGTTCGATGACTACGGCCATCACCCCACCGAGATAAAGGCGACGCTTGCAGCGCTCAAGCAGGCGGTGAGCGGGCGGCTTGTCGTCGTGTTCCAGCCGCATCGCTACTCGCGGACGGCGGCGCTTTACCGCGATTTCGGCAAGGCGTTCGGCAAAGCCGACAGCGTCATCGTGACCGATATCTATCCCGCCGGGGAAAAGCCCATGTCCGGCGTGAACGGAAAGCTCATTTATAAAGAACTTGTGAAGAACGGTGTTTCGGTCCGTTTCGCTTCGCGCGATGATGTCGTGTCGGCTATGCACGAGACCTCAAAGAACGGCGATACGGTGCTTACGCTCGGGGCCGGCGATATATATAAGGCGGGAGAGCGTTTTGTATCAGGGCTATAAACAATTATCCGTCTATGCGGAAAAGCGCGGTCTGGAACTGAAGGAAAGCTTTCCATTAAAGAGCATGACGCCCTTGCGCGTAGGCGGTGTCATCGACAGGCTCCTTACCGTTTCAACGGAGGAAGACCTTCTCGCCGTGCATGAGATACTCCGTGCTGAGTCCATCCCCTCGGTGATACTCGGCGATGCGACGAACATCCTGTTATCGGAGCGCGGTTTCCAGGGCGTAGCGCTTCGCTTGAAGGGCGCGTTCACCGAGATGAGCTTTTCCGGCGATACGTGCACGGCGGGCGGCGGCGTGGGCATGGAAGTGCTCTCTCGCAGGGCGCGCATGGAGAAACTTTCCGGTCTCGAATTCGCGAGCACGCTCCCGGGTACGGTGGGCGGCGCAACGGCGAAGAACGCCACCTGCTTCGGCATATCGTTCTCGGATATCATCACCCGCGTGCGCTCGATAGCCCCCGACGGCACTATCGAGGAGCGCATGACGTCCGAGATACGCTTCGGTGAACGAGAGAGCGACCTCGGGGGCTCGGTGGTCATCGGCGTGACGATGCAGCTTGAGGCGTCCACCGAGGATAATATTCAGACCACGACGGAAAAGTATCGATATATCCGGGGCATTCTGCAGCCGTCGTCGCGTTCGAGCGGGCTCATCTTCAAGGACCCGCCGGGGAACAAGGCGTACAAGATGATCGAGCGTGTCGGCGCGGCGAACCTCGTCATCAACGGCGCGAAGTGGTATAAGCAATTCCCCAATTACATCGTTTCGAGCGGCACGGCCACCGCCGATGATGTGTACCGGCTCATCGTGGAAACACAGAAACTCGTCTATCAGCATTACAATGCCGAGCTCAATCTCAATCTGCTTCTGCTCGGCGAATTCGGCGTATAGCCGGAAGGAACGGATATGGCACAGAAGATAATGTTAAGCGGCATACAGCCGACGGGGGACCTTCACATCGGCAATTATCTGGGCGCGATAAAGAACTGGGTATCGCTCCTCGATGATTATTTCGGTTTCTTCTTCATCGTCGACTATCACGCGATAACGATACCCTACGACCCGAAGGCGATGCGCTCGCGAATTCACGCCGCCGCGGTGGAATATCTCGCTTCAGGACTTGACCCTGAGAAGTGCATCATCTACGTGCAGTCGGAAGTGCGCGCGCACACCGAACTCACCTGGATATTCAACACGGTCACACCCATGGCCGAGCTTGAGCGCATGACGCAGTTCAAGGACAAGTCCGCGCAGCATGAGGAGATCAATGTCGGACTTTTCGATTATCCCGTACTCATGGCGGCGGATATCCTCCTCTATCATCCCGATGCGGTGCCGGTGGGCGAAGACCAGGTACAGCATCTCGAACTCACGCGCATGATAGTGCGGAAATTCAACGCGCGTTTCGGCGAGTACTTCAAGGAGCCAAGGACGATACTCTCCGAGGCAAAGCGCATCATCGGCCTTGACGGCGAGCGGAAGATGAGCAAGTCGCTCAATAATCACATACCGCTCCGCGCAACGCCGGAGGAGACGGAAAAGCTTCTCCTCGCCGCGGTCACCGACGTGAACCGCAAGCGGCGTACGGACTCGGGCAACCCCGACGTCTGCAATGTCTACAGCCTTCATAAATTCTTTACACCGGACGCGGAACGCGAGGAATGCGCGAAGCAATGCCGATCTGCCGGCATCGGCTGCGTAGACTGCAAGAAGATACTCGCGAAGCATATGAACGCGGCGCTCGCGCCCGTCCGCGAACGGATAGCCGAGTACTCAAAGAAACCCGATTACATTTCGGACGTGCTCGAGACCGGCAGGAAGCGTGCCGCGGAGATATCGGAAAAGACGCTCGATGAAGTGCGCTCGCTATTGGGGATCTCGGCGCTCCATCGCCCGTAGGGAATGATGACGGAGCATGTAATGGCTGAGGCCGATACATTCATTTTTGATGCGCAGACCTCACCCCCAGCCCCTCTCCCGGATGATTCGACAGGCTCACCAACAACCGGAGAGGGGAGCGCTTCCTTTTTCTTCTTATCCCCCTCGGTGCGCTCCGTGGTTTTCCCTTTCCCTTCTTTACATTATTCCTCTATCCGTGTTCATCTGTGTTCATCCGTGGTTAATTCCTCTTCCCTCGGCATACTATATATCCATGCTCGTAATACTTACAAGAGGAACAGCAATGGACGATGATACCGTATTCCGCCGCGTGAACATCATCACGCTCGATCGGGCGATAAAGCAGCGCTGTACCGGTTCCGCGGACACCATGGCCATAGCGCGAGCCATGATACGCGTGCTCAATCGGAGCATCTCCCGATCGGTGACGGATTTTGAACGCGGCGACGGCGATTTTGAGGCCTGCTATCTCGAAGCACTCCGGTCGCTCGATGGCAAGTGAAGTGACCGCAAAGACAACCGCGCGGGCGCTCACGGTCCTTAAAGAAGGGCTTCCGCAGTATTCGCGCACCGAGCTTGAAGCGCTTTTCACCGAGGGGCGCGTCCGATACGACGGCCATCGCATAAAAAAAAGCGAGCGGATATCGGAAGGCGGTGTTCTTTCCGTCGATATCACTGACGGTGCCGGGATAACGGCGAATCCTGCCATTTCGCTTTCCATCGTTTTCGAGGATGAAAGCATCATCGCGGTGAATAAACCCCCCTTCATGCATACGGTGCCGCTTCGGCATGACGACACGGACACGCTCATGAACGCCGTTGCCGCGCATTGCGGGAAAACGCCCGAGGCGGGCGGCGTGCTCAATGCGGGGAGCGTCAACAGGCTCGATCATGAAACGACGGGGCTTGTGCTCGCGGCAAAGAGCGATCAGGCGTTCGGAACGCTCAGCACGACATATCGATCAGAACGCACGGAAAAATACTACCTTGCGCGAGTGGCCGGCACACCGCCGGGGCATATGCTCATGGAAGATGTGCTCGTGAAGGAGCGCTCGGGTGAGAAAGAGAAAATGCGCGTCGGCGATGTACGCGGACTGCGCGCGCGCGCGGAACTCACGCTGCTTGCCCGATGCCCTGATACAATGGATGAATGCTATGTGCTCCTGCGATTGATCACCGGCGTGCGGCATCAGCTGCGCGTGCAATTGGCATCGCGCGGATAT
The DNA here is from genome assembly GCA_038043445.1 of Spirochaetota bacterium. Classification (NCBI taxonomy): domain Bacteria; kingdom Pseudomonadati; phylum Spirochaetota; species Spirochaetota bacterium. Next base: position 6,353 of record JBBTBY010000026.1, on the reverse strand, counting down.
CCGATAGTCGGCGATGCGCTCTACGGAGGACGGGAGAATACGACCATGCTCCTCCATTCGCTCATCGTTGAGACGCATCACCCGGAGAGCGACAGACGAATCATGCTCTGCGCTGTGCCGCCGGAAATGTTCTGGGGTGACGGATGAATCCCGGCATACGGCTTCAGGTGATACTCTCGCGCGCGGGCATCGGCTCACGGCGCTCCTGCGAGAAGCTCATCGCGGAGGGACGCGTTACCGTGAACGGGGCTGTCGTCACCGAGCTTGGGACGCGCATACGCACGACCGATATCGTTTCCTTTGACGGCAAGGCGATAGCGAACGAAGCGATGGTCTACTTCGCCTTCCACAAACCGATGAATGTCATGAGCACGATGGCGAAACTCCGCGGCAAGCGTTCCATCGCCGATTATGTCGACGATATGCCGTACCGTATCTTCTACGCAGGACGATTGGATTTCAACTCGCGCGGGCTCATGATACTCACCAATGACGGCGCGTTCGCACACCGCATCACGCATCCGTCATTCGAGATAATAAAGGAATATCGTGTTACGGTGAAAGGGCTTGTCCGTGCGGAGGACTTCGCCCGTGCGCGCAAGGGCATCATCCATGAGGGCGTATCCTATCGCTTCCGCGGATGCGAGGTACTGACAGCGGACGATGAGCGTTCCGTGCTCCGCGTGCTCATGAACGAGGGCAAACGCCGGGAGATACGCATCGTCTGCGATGCCCTCGGTCATCATGTGACCGATCTCGTGCGTGTCGCCATCGGCACGGTCGTGCTCGGGAAGCTTCTACCCGGGGCGATGCGGCCGCTCTCGGACGCGGAAAAGGCGTCTTTTCAGGGCTGAAACCGATCTTTCCTTGTATTGCATTTTGACGATTTTTCCTGTACTATCCATCTTTCATACCGTACGTATCGAGCATATTTTCCGAAAAAGGGCATACCATGAACGAGCAGGAAAAAAAACCGGCAATGACCAATGAGCGAATGCGGGCCGTACTTATCGAAGTACTCACGAAATACCGCGTTGCCATAGGCCTCGGCGCCCTGGCGGCGGTGACCGCCATCATCATCATCATCGGATATTCCTTCGTACAGCAGGGCCGCATGGTGAAAGCGAACGAGGTCTATGAGCGGGGTTTCTCGCTCTTCCTGCAGTCGCGCCGCGCCGGCAATGTCCTTGAAATGAACCAGATGCTGAACGATGCGGTCACGTCGCTTCAGGATGCGGAAAAGAAAGCGAGCGGAACACCGCTCTCGCTCCGTGCGAAGTATTTCCTCGGCAACTCGTTCTACTACATGAAGAACCAGACCGAGGCGGTCAAGCAGCTTACGGCGGTCAGCACTCATCGCTCGTTCTATCTCGCCCCGCAGGCGATGTACGATCTTATCCTCATATCCATCGAGGGCAGCAATTACGATGACGCGCTCAATTATGGGTCGAAATTCATGAAGGCTTGGCCGAAGTCATACCTTGCCGGCGAAGTCGTCATGACGATGTCCATGGTGGAGCGTAAGCTCAATCGCCGCGAGAAGGCGATAACCCTTCTCAAAGACTTCCTCAAGGCGAACCCGGACAGCGTGTACAAGAAAAGAATGGCCGAGCGCGTGTCCCTCCTTGAAGCCAGGGTCATCTGATGCTCACCGAGGCGTCGGAAGTATCACTTACTCGCGCCGTCACTTTCGATGAAAAGATACTCCGCACGGTAAGCGGTATCGTCGAGGATGTACGGAAGAGCGGCGAGGAAGCCGTAAAGCGCTATGTCCGCGAATTCGATTCGCCCGCAGCAGCGGATATATCGCTCATCGTCCCGAAAAGCGAGCTTGAATCATGCGCGAAATTCGCGGATGCGCGCGTCCTTAAAGCGGTACTGACCGCAAAATCGAACATCGAGAAATTCCATATCCTTGAGCGCGAGCGTTCGTTCTTTACAGCCGGCGCTGATGTCATGCTCGGGCAGAGCATCGTGCCGCTCGACCGCGTGGCGGTATACGTCCCCGGCGGCAAGGCGTTCTATCCCTCGACATTGCTCATGACCGTGATACCGGCGATGATAGCCGGTGTGCCCGACATCACCATCGTCACCCCGCCGGACAGGAACGGCGCCGTGCGCGAGGAGATATGCTATCTCGCACAGCTCCTCGGTGCGGCACGGATAGTGAAAGCGGGCGGTGCGCAGGGCATCGCGTATGCGGCGTTCGGCGGCAAGGACCTCGTGCCCGTGGACAAGATCGTCGGTCCGGGCAATGTCTATGTCACGCTCGCGAAAAAGCTCGTGTACGGCTACTGCGCCGTCGATATGCTCGCCGGGCCCTCGGAGATAATGATAATAGCCGACGACAGCGCTGATGCAGGCTGCATCGCACGTGATCTTATTTCGCAGGCGGAACACGATGAGGACGCATCGTCGATACTGGTAACGACATCGCGCGAGCTCATACGCGCGGTGAACGAGAAGCTCCCGGCGTACGTGAGCGCATCGAAACGACGCGCCATCGCCGAAGCCTCGATACAAAAGAACGGCAAGTCGATACTTGTGGAATCGCTCGAACGTGCGTTCGCCGCCGCCAATAAATACGGCCCCGAACACCTCGAAGTGATAACGCGCCTCTCCGACGCCGAGGTCATAGGCTCGGTGAAGAACGCAGGCGCGCTTTTTCTCGGTGAGAACACGCCGGAAGCGCTGGGGGATTATCTCATCGGGACGAACCATGTGCTCCCCACCTGGGGGGCAAGCCGCTTTTCATCGCCGCTCGGCGTATACGATTTCTATCGGCGGGTGAACGTTATCCGCGCGAGCAAACGATATATCACGACCGCCGGCGAGGATGTCATCGCACTCGCGGAATATGAAGGCCTTTCAGCGCACGCGGATGCAGTGCGAGAGCGGCAGAGCCGATAACAGGCACGAGGATGCACCAATGAAGATACCGCTTTCCTGGCTCAAGGAATATGTCGACCTCGAGAACATCACGCCGGAGATGCTCTCCGAACGGCTCACGCTTTCCGGGGCCGAGGTGAGCTCGCTTACCCGCATCGGCGCCGATATTCCCGGCGTTATCATCGGGCGCATCGTCTCATTCGAGAAACACCCCAATGCGGATAAGCTTTCCGTCTGTTCCGTCGATCTCGGCAGGCTCGGTGTGAAGAGCATCGTCTGCGGTGCGCCGAACGTAAAGGCGGAAGCGCTCGTACCGGTGGCCACCGTGGGCACCGTGTTCCCCAACGGCCTTGTGATAAAGAAGGCGAAACTGCGCGGCGTCGAGAGCAGCGGGATGATATGCAGCAAAGCCGAGCTCGGTCTTGAGGAAACATCGGACGGGATATGGCTCATCGATGCGCCGGTGGAACCGGGCGACGCGATACAGTCGGTGCTCGGCGGCGGCGATTACGTGTTCGAATTCGAGATAACCCCCAACCGCGGCGATCTCCTTTCCGTCGCCGGCATGGCGCGCGAGGCAGCATCCGTATTCGACCGGCGTTTCGTGATGCCGGAAACGAAAGCGTTCGAGCACAGGACGGGCAATGTCGATATTTCCATCGAAGACACCACGGGCTGTCCGCGCTATTCTGCACGCATGATAACCGGTGTGCGCATCGGTCCCTCGCCGCGATGGATGGCCGAACGCCTGGAGCGCGCGGGACTGCGCTCGATCAATAATGTCGTCGATGTGACGAATTACATCATGCTCGAATACGGTCAGCCCCTGCATGCGTTCGATCTTACGAAGATAGAGGAGAAGAAGATAATCGTGCGCCGGGCGAAGAAGGGCGAAACGATAACGGTCATCGACGGATCAACGCACACGCTCTCCGAGGACATTCTCCTCATCTGCGACGGGAAAAAGCCGATCGCGGCAGCGGGCATCATGGGCGGCGCCAATTCCGAGATCGACAACAATACGAAGGACATACTCCTTGAAAGCGCCTTCTTCGATCCTGTTACCGTGCGAAAAGGGAGCAAGATGATCGGATTGAAAAGCGATGCATCCTACCGTTTCGAACGCGGCATCAATCCGGAAACCACCGTCATGGCGCTCAATCGCGCTGTCGAGCTCATCATAGAAACGGCCGGCGGCGAGATAGCGAGCACGGCGAAGGACATCTATCCCTCACCGTTCGAACCAAGGACCATCGTTTTTAACTGCGACCTTGTGCAGAAGCATCTGGGCGTGGAACTCTCGCGCTCGGACGTGCATGCGGTGTTCAAACGCATGGGTTTCATGATGGCGAATATCGGCGAGAACTCGCTTAAGATAGAGATACCCGTGTACCGGCCCGACCTCACGGCGGAGATCGACCTTGTAGAGGAGATAGCGCGCCTCGTCGGCTACAACGATATCCCTTCGGCCATGCCGCGCATCGCATCGCAGAAGGTGGAGAACGATTATCATGCCATGCTCGCGCTCTCTTCATACGCGGCTTCATGCGGCCTTACGCAGACCGTGCACTATTCCATGACGGACTCCTCCCTCGAAAGCCGCATCGGAACGGATGCATCGCGATTCATTCCCGTCATAAGCCCGCTCAGCAATGAGCATGACATATTGCGCCCGGGACTTTTCGCCGGCATGATGCGCACGGCGCTTCACAATCGAAGCCGCGGGAAAACAGGCGGCGCGTATTTCGAGCTCGGTTCGGTCTTCACTAAAGACGGCGACGGGTACTCGGAGCGAAAGATGCTCGCCGCTCTTTTCATCGGCACTACCGATGAAAAGAAATGGAACAATGCTGAACGCATGTACGACTTTTTCGATGCGACCGGCATACTTGAAAGCATCATCGTGAAATATCTGAAACGCCCGGGATACGGCCTTACGCCGTCAGCAGATCCTCGTTTCGTACCCACGGTGTGCGCGCGGGTAAACGCCGCCGGCAAAGATATCGGCGTTGCGGGCGAGGTCACCCCGACGATACGGAAAGTATTCGATATCAAAGAACGTGTTTTTTATTTCGAGATCGACGCCCTCGCGCTCCTTGGCATGGAAGGCAGGACAGGCTTCAACGAACTTTGGAAATTCCCGCCCGTGTACCGCGATCTCGCGCTCGTGCTCGACAGGACAACACCGTTTTCCTCCGTCATCGATGCGATACGCGCGTTCGATACACAGATACGCGATGTAAGCGTTGTCGACGTGTATGAAGGCGACCAGGTACCCGCGGGCAAGCGCTCGGTGGCGGTAGCCGTGGTGTATAATCATCCGGATAAAACGCTTACCGCGCCGGAAGCCGAGGCGATAGAGAAGGGCGCGCTCGCCATGCTCGAAAAGAAGTTCGGGATAACGCTGCGGTCGTAGCCCGCAATGAGTGGAACAGCCGGAAATACGCCGAAGTCCCGTTCCGACGCGAGATCGTCCGTGAAGGCATTGCCGTATGAGCACGGATGATAAGGATTTCGCAAAAATAGAGAACAAAGCATGAGAGGGTGGACGGGGCTTCAGCCCAATGCTGTTACGTTAAGGGAACAGATTCAATTCTGCGTTCCTCATCGCATCCCTCGGCTCCGCTCGGGAAGCGAATTTGTCTGTTATTGCATGAACATATGATGTCGTTCCCTGAGCGGAGTCGAAGGGAACGTTAACAATCTGACGGACAAACGCTTATCAGTCTTAACTTAACGGCATTGGGCTTCAGCCCCGTGTTCGAATATCCGGGATATGCAAGCACGGGGTCAAGACCCCGTGCTCTCTGTAATTTCAACGTTATCGTGAATCAATTTGACAATTGAACCTTCCGCGGTATAATCGCCTCTATCAATATCAGGGGTTTTTCATGATACAACGCCTTCTCATCTTCACCCTCCTCGCCGCCGTTCTCTGCGCAGCCGAAAAAAAACCGCGTGTTGCGGTGCTTGCGTTCACCGCCAAAGGTGTTTCGCAGATGGAAAGCGAAGCGGTCACCGAGCTTTTCGCGTCCGCGCTCGTCTCATCCCGCGCATTCGACGTGCTCGATCGCGCGAACATGGAGAATATACTCCGCGAGCAGCAATTCCAGCAGACCGGCTGCACCGAAACCGCCTGCGCGGTGAAGATCGGCAAGGTGCTCAATGTCGAATATATGATATACGGCGCGGTGATGAATATCGGCGATAAGTATTTCGTTTCGGCGAATATGGTGAATATCGAGACTTCGAAGATTGAAAAGTCGGGGCAGGAATCGACGGATAATTTCAAGCAGGTAAATGAAGCGCTCAGGCGTCTTATCGAAAAGCTTACCGGCATTATGATGGAGGAAGGCGATAAGGGGACGAAGATAAAATATTTCGGACGTGTCACTTCGGTTTCCGGGAATGAGGTGACGATAAACGCGGGGAGTGAGGATGGAGCCCGATTGAACGAGGAGTAT
>JBBTBY010000025.1 GCA_038043445.1 Spirochaetota bacterium | reverse complement strand
GAAACGATGCAATGGTGGGCGTTCGATATATTCAGCCCCGTGCCGTTCTGAGTCGGCAATATTGCATTCGACCCCCCGCCGGACAGCACAAAGTTACTGAACGCAAGTCCGCTCAGATCTCCCACGTACACTGCACGATTGTTCCTGGCCGCCCCGCCGCAATCAAGTACCGTATTTCCCGCGATAGAAGTGAACGCAGCATCATACCCGCCGCAGATGTGCAGATTATTCTTGTTCGTTATGAACAAACCGTTCGTAACAGCAAGCGCGTTCAACCCGAATGCGCGCGTAAGGTTCGTCGCGAGGACGCGTATCTCATCCCCGGCGTTCGCTTCATCCACGGCCGATTGCAGCGAATCATAGATGCCGCCGGTATTCGTGTTCGTTGCGATGACAATGATCGGCCGTACGGCGTTACGCGATGCGATCGCCGCGTCATGCCATGTAGAATTCGAATTGAGTATATCGATTCGGTCGTTCGATATTATCTGCTTACCGCTCTCGATATAGAGGTACTTCAGCGTGTTCGTCCAGAACTTATTGCCGATGATAGTATGGTTCGATACGTCCGGGTCCAGCTGCTCGAATAGAGCAAAGGGATTAGCACCGCCGCCATAGAAGGTGCAGTTCGAAACGATCATCGCTCCCGCTTTTGCAGTGACATTGGACATATGAATGACCGCGTTCGTCCATGCAGCCGCATTGTTCGTGAAAAAGCAGTCGGAAAATACGCTGTTCGAGCTGGTGTCGATGAAGACAGCGGAGCCCACGGTGGATGTATTGCTCACCATCGAGGCAGCTACATACGTATTTGTCGCATAAAAAAGATAGAGCCCGCCGCCGGAACTGGCATAATTGCTGGAGAACGACCCGTTCACCCATACGTCTTTTGTTTGGAGCAGGGCGACCCCGCCCCCGAGATAGCCGCTGTTGTTGTTTATTGAAGAAGTGATCGTATTGCTGATACCCTGGATGACGGCGACCCCGCCCCCGAGCGTACCGGCGCTGTTCCCTACCGATGCGTTCACTGTCACGTTCGTAGACGATATCAAATAGATGCCGCCCCCGGCGTTCACGGCATAATTGCTGGACACGACCCCGCTGAGAATATTATTCCTGCCTACGATATCGCATACCCCGCCGCCGGCATCGTACGCGCGATTGTTCGACACCGATGCATTGACGATCGTATTCGAACAGCCGTAAATATTTATCCCGCCGCCGATCGCTGCCGTGTTATTCACGGCAAGACTGTTGACGGAGCAGTTGATGCTGATCCACGTGATGATCCCGCCGCCGGAATTGGACGCAAAATTGTTCGACAAGCTCCCGGAGAGACGGACATTGTCGCCGGCAATAACGCAGACACCGCCGCCGCTGTTCGATGCGACATTGCCTGAAAATATCCCGTCCACAACGGTGTTCGTGCAATTGTTGAACACACCCCCGCCGCCGAATACGGCATAGTTGTTGCTCACGATGATGTTCGTAAATACAGCCTGCCCAACGCTCATGGCGTACACACCCGCGCCATCGAGCATCGGCGTACCGATATTCTTGCCGCCACCGCGTATAACGAAACCATCGAACGTCAGATTAGTGAGGTTCTCGATGAACACGATACGGTTTGAGATCGCCGATGCGTTGAGCCCATCGAGCGCCGTATATCCCGTCTGCGTTGTGAATGCCGCATCATATCCGCCAATGACCCGCAGATTGTTCTTGTTCGTGATGAACACACCGTTGGTGACGGCGAGCGAATTCAATCCGAGCGTGCGCGTAAGGTTCGTTGCGAGCACACGTATCTCATCACCGGCATTCGCCGCATCGACAGCCGATTGGAACGACCCGAACTGCAACCCGGAATTGATATTTTTTGCGATAAAAGACTGCGGCATGACGATATTGTTCGATCGATAGAGCGCATCGTTCGTCGTGTTCGCCGTATTGATATTACCCCACTGTGCGGTCGTGATCGCGCCGGTCGGATCGCCGTAGAGATACGACATTGTGTTCGTCCAGAACGCATTGGAAATGATGGTCTGATTCGTGATGTCCTTCACATGCTCATATATCGCATAATGCGTCGTACCGCCATTCCCGTAGAACACGCAGTTGGAGACCGCGAAGGGATTGTTCGTCACGGTAACGTTGGTCAGATAGATGGTGGCGTTCGTAGCTGACGACACATTGTTGGAGAAAACACACCCCTGCATGACATTGTTCGACCCGCCGAGTATGCCTATGCCGCCGCCGTGGTTCGCCGCAGCATTATCCCGTATCACCGCATTCACCACGGTGTTCGTTGCATTGTACAGCATGACGCCCGCACCCTGATCGGCGTTCTGATTGTTCATGATCACGCCGCGTATCGTATTGCTCATGCCCGCATTCACGGTCACCCCGGAACCGAACGTCGCTGCGTAATTGTAGGCACAGGTGGCGTTCACGGTATTATCCCGGCTGCGGACCAGATAGACACCGCCGGCGAACGATGCCGCGGTATTGCTTACGAATGACCCATCAATGGTGCTGTTCGATGACGATGCAAGACATACCCCCCCCCCCCCACCGGCGAGGAATTACTCACGAAGATGCCGTCAATACGAATGTGCGCTGAGTCTTGAACGTATACCCCGCCACCTGTCGCGAACGATGCATTGCTCGCGAACGTCCCGCGCATCGTATTGCTCATGCCGTTCAGATCATACAACGCACCGCCGGTATTGAGGGCATAATTCTTCATGAACACTGCATCGAGGGCAACGTTCGTACAGTTCACAAAACCCGCCCCGCCGCCGTTCGTCGAATAATTGTTGCTGAAAATGAAATTGGAGATGAGCACCTTCGTCGATGCCATCACGACAATACCGGTGCCATCCTGTATAGCGCTCGCCGCATTCGTACCCCCGCCGCGCAGGACAAATCCGTCAAGGGTAAGATTCGTGAGCGATGAGACGAATACAAGACGGTTAAAGAACGATGCCCCCCCGCCGTCGATCACGGTCTTGCCCGTCTGCGAAGCGAACGGCGCGTCGTAACCGCCCTTTATCGTGAGATTATTCTTGTTCGTGATGAACAAGGCGTTCGTTTTAGCCAGCGCATTGAGATGCCCCGCGGCACGTGTGAGGTTGGTGGCGAGAACGCGGATCTCGTGTCCTGCCGCCGCGTTCGTGATCGCATCCTGAAGATTATTGAACGCCAGTCCGGTAGTCGCATTGGACGCGATGACCGGTGATGCACCGCCTGCCGGCTGCGTAATGAAATTCGTGGTGGCTGTCGCCCAATTCGGACCGTATATATTCGATGCCAGACAGCGGTAATAACAGGTCGTCAGCGGAGCAAGTCCATATACATTTGTTGCGAACCCGCCCGAAGACAGCGAACCCATATCGATGACATTGCTCCAGTTCGCTATCGCCGTTCCACCGTCATTCGTACCCCAATACATCCACACCCGTGTTGCCTGACCGCTGTCATATTCGAGCATACCGGTGAGAGCCGCGGACGAGTCGGATACATTGGTCGCCCCCGATGCATTGTTGACAAGCGGGAACGGGCAGGTGAACGTTTTCATCTCAAGGAAATCGTTGTGGAGCGGGCCCGCCCCGCCGGAAGCCTTTGCATTGCAGATTATATGAATGAAATTCGTTCCATTCTCAGAAACGGCATAGTCGGCCGCCGGCCCCACATTCGTTGAGACCTCGGTGTTTATCGTAAGAATGCGCCCGCCCTTCACCCACTGTGATGTGGAACTCTTCCAGATACACACATCACCCGGCATTTCAAAACACCAGCCCTTCCAGTGAACGTAGATGTTCGTAATGTGGCTCAATGTCTCGTTCAATTTAATGACATGCCGGAAACCGCCGTAATTAGCCGTATCACCGATCGACACATCGGCAAACACGTCCTCCATATTATCAAGGTTCGTACTGATATCGAACGGTATCTCACCGGCGAATGGCCCGAGCGTTGCCGGCGGATGCGTCGCCCCGAACGATGTGCCGTTGGTGTATGTCCATATGCGTATCGTATCGTTCGTCGGAAATTCATAGAGATTCGATTCACCGGGGACCGCTGCATTCAAATTCGTACAGTAGGCAACGCTTATCGGGCCTGCGGTATAGATCGCTTTTACCCCGAGAACGATGATGCCCAAAGGGTACATCGATGTGTCTATTGGGATGCTCCAATTCACATCCGGTGTATGCACATTCCACGGCCCGCCGTTCACGCTGTACCAGAATCCTGCTATCGATGCCGCACTGTGGTTCGACCCTTGGAACGAGGCAACACCGCTCACTTCAGTCAGCGGCGCCGGGTTCGTAATAACAATGAAAGGCGTATCGCCTATAACCCCGGGCATGACAATATTATCAATTACCGAGGACGCATCATGCCTTGCACTCGCTGCGTTCAAAAGCGCTATCTGATCGTTCGAAATGATGCTGGCAGGATCGCCATAGAGATATCGCATCGCATTCGTCCAGAACACATTTGAAACAATGGTCTGATTCACTATGTCATCCACCGATTCGAGAACGGCATACGCATTCACCCCGCCGCCGTGGAAAACATTGCTCGATACGATGAACGGGGCGACCGCTGTCGTCGGCCCGTTGAAGTGAATGGTCGCATTCGTTATCGTGCTGATATTGTTCGAGAAAAAGCAGCTCTTGATGACCGTATTGCTTGAACTGTAGGAAAAGATCCCGCCGCCGACGGTAGCGCTCTGGTTCTCGGAAATATTCCCGCTCACCGAAACATTGGTGCACACCCACAAGCCGATGCCGCCGCCGCCTTCGGTCGCACTATTGCCTCGAACGGCATTATACTTGACTGAAGAATATATCAGGTCGCCGTCGCTCCCCCAGAAGAACAACCCGCCGCCGGCATCGTACGCCGAATTGCTCACGACCGCCGCGTATAGCGTGTTCGACTTCCCCTGCACCATCACACCGCCGCCGGCATAATCAGAATTGTTCGACACGATATTCCCAGAGAGTATGCCATTGGTGATGCGATTGAACATAACACCGCCGCCGTATCGAGCCGCATAATTGTGCATCGCCGTTACATGCACGACCGCATTCGAGCTCGCACGCAGGCTCATACCGCCGCCGTTCGACGATATGCAATTGCTGATGATGAGATTGGTAAAGACAACACGATGCGAATCATATGCAGCGAGCCCCGTACCGTCCAGCACGGGCGTCACGACGCTGTTGGTGCCTCCGCCGCGTATGACGAATGCATCAAGGGTCAGCCCTGATGCATTCGAAAGATACAGAAGCCGGTTATAGGTCGATGCCCCGCCGCCATCAAGCGTCGTATATCCTGTCTGTACAGAGAACGCAGGACCATATCCGCCGATGATCCTCAGATCATTTTTATCCATTACCGAAATACCGTTCGTTTCCGGGAACGCGTTCAGCCCCGACATGCGCGTGAGATTCGTGCCGCGCACACGTATCTCGCTTCCGTCGGCAGCGGCATCGATGGCCGCCTGCAATGACGTATAGGCGCTGCCGCCGACATTCGACGCAACGAAGAACAGCGTGGTAAAGCTCGATGTATTCGTCGACCACGCGACACCATGGGCGTTCGATGACCATGCCCGGTAATAATATTTCTGCCATTCGGACAGACCATACAGATTTGTTGCAATGCCGCCCATCGCATTCGAGCCGTACCATCCAAGGTCGAGCGCGTTCTGCCAATTTGCAGCGGTCGTTCCGCCGTCGTTCGTTCCCCAGTAAAGAACAATGCGCACATTCGTATCACCGGAATGCTCGTATGTACCGTTGAGCGTCGCGTAATTCGAACCGACGTTCGTCGCGCCCGTCGTGTTCTCGACATCCGGCGTCAGTTCATAGAACGTGGCGACCTCGAAATAATCGCTGGCGAGATAATCCGTCCCGCCCCCCTGATTCCTTCCCAGCATGCATGCATTGATGAAATTACTGCCGTTCGTCCGCTCATAATGCGCGTAATTCCTGTTCGTGATGGCGGTTTGGACCACGGTATTCACGTCGATGGTCACTGTTCCGATAGACTGCCACCCCGCGTTCGAATAGACATACACGCCTTGTCCGGTCCCGCCGATGGACAGGCCTTTCCACCGGATGTATACGTTCGTGATGCGGTTCAACCCCTCATTTATTTTCACCCTGAAACGGAACGTGGATGCAGTTGCATTCGCCGACAGAATGATATTCGTTATGCCATCCTCGGCGTCATGCTCATTCGCCGCATTCACATCCGCAAGTGTTTCGCCGGTGATGGCGGGAAATGTCGGCGGCGGGTTCGCTACACCGGCAGTTTGCGTGTACACCCAGATCAGTCGATTGCTGTTAGTCGGGAAGATATATCGATTCGAATTCCCGGATACGGACAGCCCACACACAACAAAAACGAAGAATATTGCGGTCGTCAGCGAACTTTTTTTTCGCAGCATACGAAAGCCGCGATATTGCATAGATCGATATGCCATGATCGCATTCGCTCCGCGTTGAAGGACACCCCAGAGCAAAGAACCGACTTTTAAGTGACTTCTACCACCGACCAAGCATTCCCCCGCTCAATAGTTTTGCACGACTTTCGGATAAACTGGCCCGCCGGACAACTTCAGAGCACAAAAAACCTGCGGTGCCATCGCGGCATCACAGGCTATGCACTATGCTCACTCATTTCTTAATCTATTATCGGAATTTCCTCCCTGAAAACGCTTACATGACAGCATATCTTTCATTATAGTATAACGCGTGGGAACGAAAATAGTGCAGCAAAAAAATGGATAAATTCAGACGAATTTTACGCGAAAAAGCCTTGAATTCACGCATTTTTCCGCGGTTACCGTTATACGCTGAGGAAGATCGGCTATGTAATCGAAAACACCTTCAATAACCCGCCCAGCCTGAGCACTTCCTTCACATTTTCCGGCACCGCCTGTAAAGACACCGTTGCGCCTATCCTGCAGAAGCTCGTTCGAAGCGAATACACAAGCCCTACGCCGGAAGAGTCGAACGACTTCACCTGTGCCAGGTCTATAACGACGTTCTTCGGCTTTTTCCCAATGATCGCTTCTTTCATCTTGGAAACACTATCGCTCTGCTGCGCCACATCGTCAAATACGACATCGCCTTCGAAGATGATCGCCGCCGAATCACCCGTGAGATCATAGTGAACGTTCATTGCACTCCTCCTGCCACTTCGTGGTCATCGCTGCAGCATCTCGGTCAACACACATCGGCCCGTTTCGGGAATATGGTGAAGAATTTATCGAATCCTCCGAGATGGAAAACTTTCAGCACCTGGTCGGACGGACCGCACAGTGAGAATTTCGCCCCCCGTGTGCTCATCATCTTCTTCGCCCGTATGAAGGCGCCGAGCCCGCTCGAATCGACATAGGTCAGATGCGTGAGATCGATCGACAGATGCTTGATGCCCGCATTCGCCGCACAATAATCATCGATACGCTTATGCGTGTCGACAAAATTCTCAAGGCTCAATTCGCCGTTGAGCACCACGAAATCGACCCCCCGCTCCTTCAGGAATAGGATCTCCATGCTGTACCTCGCAAGCAAGACAATGTTGTGAATAGCATTCCGACGCCTGGTCAGACACAGTATAATCGGCAATGGACACAGTGTCAAATGCCGCATGCACCGCGACCCTACTGGGAATCCATGAGCCGACGCACCCGTTCAAGGCTGAGCAGCGATTTCTTGAACGTCGTATCCGCCCGATACGATTCCTCCCAATAGCGTATCGCTTCGTTGTAATTCCGTATCCGGAAATAGAACTGCCCTTTCAGATAGAGGTTCTCGGCACGCTCGCGCCCCGGGCCTTCAGCCTCCTGCGCAGCGATGCGGCCGCCGCCGCCCGCTATCTGGTTCTCTATCCGGTTGGCGGCCAGGAGCGACTTATAATCCTCGGGGCGATAGCGGAGCACGGAGCGATAGAGCGCAAGCGCCTCGGCAAGCTTCCCGTTCGCCGCAGCATCGGCAGCGCTTTTCACTGTCGCCGCATAATTGAACGATGCGGGCTCTTTCTCACGGGGGAGCGTTATCTCCTCGGGTGCGGACCTCTTGAGCGCGGCATCAAGGCCGGGATAGTCCGGGCGTATCTTCTTGATGAACGTGAGCTTTGCGTGCGCCTCGGGCATGCGTCCGAGCTCGATGAGCTTTTTCGCGTCCGCCGCATAATCGTCGAGTATGGTCTTCATGCGCGAAGGATCGGTCTTATAGAGACAGATGATAAGTTTTTCACGAGCCGCCTCCGCGTTCGGGAACAGCAGGAGCACCTCCTCCACGATGGTGCGCCCGGCATCGTATTTGCGTGCCGCTATCGCTTCATCAGCGGCGGCCATCCGCTGAATGAAGTAGCGGTAATACGGCGATGCCGGACCGACGGTCGTCTCGCCCTGAATGCGGAGTATATCGGTGATGATGCGGTAATATTTCTGCGCCTGCTGATTGTCGGGGAATATCTCCAGTGCGAGAGAGATGTTCTCAAGGGCCGTCGAATATTCACGGCGCGTATACGCCATGATCGCCCGCTCGAAGAACACCTCGAATTTCTTCATACGGTCGTCGTGGGTGCGTACATGGTCCTCCTCGAGCATACGCTTGACGCGCGCGACATACTCGACGCTCTTCTCCGGATTATAGTTCAGCTTGCGGGCGCTTTCGAACGGGGACAGTGATTCCTGATATTTTTTCTGCTTGTACAGGCTCTCGCCGAGCTCGAAGAAACGTTTCCCCTCCGCCAGCTCGACCGCTCGTTCGCTCAGGTTTGTGGCAACGACCGGCATCGACGCATCGACCACGGCATGCATCTCCACCGATGGGCGGCCGGTATTCGTGTTCGTCGCAAGGAAGTACACGTTCCCGAAATTGTCCGGGGCATTATCCCGCAGTGCTACCGGCGTGGGCTCACCGGGCTGCGTACGCTTCTTTTTCTGCACGCGAAGCACATTGAGGTTCTCGCTCTCCTCAAGGGAACCGGGGTCGAGCTCGAACATGCGCTCCTGTATGCGTATCGCACGATCGATATCATTATCCAATATCGCATCTTCACGCTCCGTTTTCAGCTTGAAGATATAGTCGGAGAACGTGTTCGGAAAATCGCGCTTGAAGCGTTTCGCGAAATACGCCGACGGCCGCCCGTCGAGATGATCATCGATCGCCGAAAGCGTGTTCGTGCCGACCGTGTCACGTTTGATCTGCTCGAACCGTATATCATCGTATTTTTTCCGTTCGTCGGGGGCATTCTCCGTGAGCATGAGCACGACACGCTGCCCCGCTATCGCCTTGTCGATATTATCCGTCGAAAGCTCGCGGCTCACGTTCGTTCTCACCCGCACCAGATAGGGATCGTATATCTCCGGTTCGCGCTCCCTGAAATTGGTCACGAAATACCGTGTCGGCTGCGTATCGAAATATTCATCCACGCGTTCGAACGCTGCATTGGTGTCCTTTTTCAGTTTCCTCAGCCAATTCAGATAGATTATGTCGTAAAGCTTCCTGTTCTTTTCAGAGAATATCCTGGATGCGATAGCCGTGCGGAGTATGACCACAGACTGATCATAACGCTCCTGATAGCTCATATCGACGGCCTTCGAAAAATGGTCATACGTGCCGATGGATGCGACGTTCTGATACTCGCGGTAGCCGATATGCAGATGTTCGCTCCAGATACGTTCAAGCATACCGGTCGTCCGCATCACATTGAGAAAATCCGCTATTTCATTTGAGATCGCTGTCGCATCCGCCGCGCACCCCCATCCGGCAGGGCGCTGCATCGTGTACGGCGAAAGCAGGTCCATATCGATACTGAATCCCTTATCGCGCGATGCGTGAAAGAGCGCCTCAGGGAACCCGGTGATGATATAGTCGATGCTGCCGATGCTGAGCGCCTTCACCTGACCCTTCACGGAAAGTACGACGGGCAGCGCCGGGAAATTCGAGACATCACGGCTGATATTCGACACCAGGGCGCTCACACCGCTCCTTTCAACGACCGTTGTCCGCATATTCGTCAGGTCCGTGATGTCCTCGAATTGTACCGTGTTCCGGTACAGACACACCGCGCTCGTATGATGGAACGGGACGACCGCGAACGGCACATTCGAAGAGAGCGTAATGCTGTCGGCAATAATATCCACGGCGTCGAGCATGCGCGGGTACCGTCCGTCACGGAGATCGAAATAGTCGTCATACCGCACCGTCCGGAACACCGGGGCGACCCCGAGGCGACGGGCGAACGCATTCGCCAATTGATAGTGCAGTCCCTCGGCGGCACCCGACAGGTTCGTTACGTTATAGAACGCCGGCTCTTCGCGCACCGCGAATCGGATGACACCCGACTTCTTTATCTCTTCGAGCGAACGCGGGAAACATTCGGCAGCGGCAAGCACCGCGGCACAGGTAACGATCATTGACCGAATGTGGACCATGCCCTCTCCGCCTTACTCTCGTATCTCACGGGTGCCGAACAGCGACGATGTCGCCGCGACGAGCGTATCCCCGCGGTATCGATACGTGACCGAATCAAGCACCGTATCCCGGTAGTACATGGTCTTCCCCTTTATCTGACGCTTTTTCGCCAACGGATGATACGTGAGCACGATGACGAATTTCGACTGCCGCGCCTCGATACGCGTTTCATGCCGCGCGGGGTATTCCGTTACGATATACCGGGCATCCTCCATGCGTGTGACCGTATCCGCCGGACGCGGGATGAGATGGAAGAAACGCGAGTCGAACTGCTCGATGAACTGCCCTTCAGAATAGCCGCGCATGCTCAAGCGCGTCATGGTCTCCCGCACAAGTGCGCTCTCGAACGGATGCACAAGGAGCGTCCGATAATAGCGCACGTTCTCCGCAGCAGCGAGCATGCTGGAGTACAGGCACGCCGCTGCTATCGCGGTCACAATCTCCCGGCGACCCATAACGCTGCCCCCAGTCCCATGATGATGAACAGAAATACGCCGACGGCGATGAGCGCATCATGCCGGAAAAAGATATCCTGCTCGGCACGCCGTATCACCTGCCCTATCAGATGCGTTTCGATCCGCTCGGGCGCAATGATCGCCATGCGGTCAAGATAGTACCGGGCAAGGAAGTAGTCGCGCTTCTTAAGCGCCTTCTCGACAAGCGCAAGGAAATCGGCTATCTGCGCATCGATATATCCTTCCTCTGTCATCGCCGAGGGACCGCTTCTTTTTAGAACGGCCCATGTTCGTACCGCACGGGTATTCGTCTCGGGCGCACGGATAACGGCCGCCGTGTTCGTGATCGGTTCAGCGATGCGCGGGATAGTGATCGACGCGGACAGCGGACGCGGGGCGGTCATCTGCGTGAGCACGGTCGCGGTCATGCGCGCCGAAGCGGCCGTTGCGATCCGGAACGGTATATGCACCGTATCGCTCGCATTACCGAGGGAATCGATGGCACGCAGGTGGAAATAATAGTTCCCGTTCGTCCCGTTCACGGAGGAGAAGAAGCGCTCGTTCGCGGACAGGTTCATGAACGCGGGTACGGCATCTCGTTCAGCGGAGACCGCATAGGCATAGCCTTCGATGCCGGCCGGGTCATCCGGCGGTTCCCAGGAAAAATCGGCGGCGATCTTCCTGTCGGGATGCACGCGCTCAACGGCTTTTATCGGCGGTAGAAGGACCGAAGTGTCCGCACCGCTCCAGAAGAGATAACCGCCCGCGAGAAAGAAAAGATAGCGCTCGGCGCCCCACACGGCAGCGAACGATTGTATCGCCACCGACTCATCGGTCGCGCGCCGATTGGTCGAGATGTACGAGAAATACCCGGGCTCATGTATCCGCGACAGATCGATCACGCGGTGATCTATCTCCGCACGCTCCCCCGAACGGGACAGGTAGAACAGCTCGAGCCTGCCGTCCCGCGCAGAGAACACCGGGTTCACGGCATGCCGGAACTTCGTGCTCAGATCGTATTCAATGGCAAGATCGAGCGGCAGAAGCTTCAGCATATAATACGATTCCCGCTTGCGCGACAGGATGAAATAGTGCTCATTATCATGGACGAAGTAACGCGGGGAATGATCGTTCATGCCGACGGGCACAATGGCAAGCGGACGCTCGCTGTCAAGCGTACGCACATCCTTCGTCTTGAGGAGCACCGCAGTATCGTTCAGCTGATGCGCCTTCTCATCATAGCGCCGCACCAGGTACGCGACGAAATAGGCATCGTCAGCCGTTACGATGTTCGGAAAAAAAACGCCCTTATAGTCCGCCGAAACGGGGGGCATCGGGACAACACCGCTCTCAGCGCCGGTGTCCTTGTCGTACGATATCATCTGCGCGGTATGGATACCGGACGTCACCTCCGCCAGCACGAGGATGATGTCCTTCTGCAGCAGGAAGAAATCCGCATTGAAGTTGTTCGGATGTTTTCGTGTCAAGACGAGTTCGACCTTCTTCTCGTCCAGACGATAGAGCGAGAACGCGCCTGCCGCGTACACGAGGGCGTACAGGCGCTGCCCATCCGTACGTATGACGGGTACGCACAGCCGCTCAACGGCAGCGATGGTCCGCACATCCCGCAGAGCGCCATTCGCAAAGCCGGCGAATTGCAATCGACCGCCGTCGAGGAAAAAGAGATAGGGCCTCTTGTTCAGTTCCATCGCCGCAAGGAACGAAGGATCGGCAACTTTTTTGGGGCTTCCGGAATACAGCACCGGCTTTTCATATTCCCAGCCGGAAAGGCGGAACAGGGATTCTCCGAACGCGCGGTCCGCAGCTGAAAGAACGACGGCGACGCACCATGCCGCCGCGTACGCGAAGCGTATCATGCGCGGACCCGGAACACGACCATGGTGATATCATCATGCTGCTCGGCCGTGCCGGAGAACTCCGCGATGTCCGCGGCAAAAATACGGCACGTCTCGACCGATGAAGCTTTGCGATTGGCAAGGAACACCGACTTCAGACGCTCAGCCCCGTATTCTTCCTTCTTCACGTTATACGCTTCATTGACACCGTCGGTGAACAGCACTATCGCATCGTTGCGGCCGAGCGTTACGTTCCCCGATGTGTATTCAGAATCATCGCTGATGCCCACCGGCACCTGCATGTCCTCGATCAATTCGAACGCCCCGGCGGTATCGCGATAGATATAGAGCTGTCCATGGCCGGCGGATACGAAGTTCAGTGTTCTCGTGGGCATATCATAGAAGCAGATCATCATGGTCGCAAAGCGTTCATACTTGAGCATTTCGGACGCTATTATCTTATTCACTTCGGTCAACACCGCACCGGTATCATATCGATAGCGCTCCGCGTTCGCGAGCGCATTGCGCATCATCGTCGCTATCATGAACGTCACGAGCGCAGCAGGCACGCCCTTGCCGGACACGTCCGCGACAAGGAAACACACCTTCTGCCCATCGAGGGGACGATAGAAATGATAGTCTCCCCCGATGGTCCGGGCAGGCTTGGTGAACGACGCGACATCGTACACCGGCGTCGAGATCGGCGCATCGGGAAAAAGCGATCGCTGTATATCCGCCGCGATACGCATCTGCTCATCTTCCTTTTCCTGCTTGACAAGAACGGCCTGCGCTTCGCGTATGCGCGCGGTCATATCGTTGAACGCCATTGCCAGGTATCCGAGCTCATCGTTGCGCTTGAGGTCTATCACAT